>DASYPG010000117.1:0-2824 GCA_036006885.1 Burkholderiales bacterium
GCTCGAGGCGAAAAAGCCGATCGTCGACAGCGCTTTCGCCTCCGACAGCGGATCGAGCGGCCACAGGCCGAAGCGCTTGCCGAGGAACGGCAGGATCGCCGTGTTCTCGGAAAGCGGCGCGCCGTCGTCGAGCTTGAGCGCTGGCACGCGCCCGAGCGGATGGATCTTCATGTATTCGGGCGTCTTCTGCTCGCCTTTGGAGAGGTCCATCTTCTTCGCCTCGTACTTCTGCCCGCTCTCCTCGAGCACGATGTGGGCGGCCATCGAGCAGGCGTTTGGGGCGTAGAAAAGCGTCAGCATCGCGGTGCTCCTCTAACGGTGGGGGACGCGGGGATTCTAGTTCGCGGACGCGCCGCCGACCAGCCGTTCGATCTCGATCGCGAGCGCAGACGCGTCGTTGCTGAAATAGTGCGTGTGGGCGCCCGCTCCGAGGCAGAACTCGCTGCGATCGCCCGCGCGCTGGGCTTCGACCCTGCCGTCGGCGCCGACCGCGGCGACGCCGAATCTCGGCCCGGCGAGCGCCGGATCGGTGCTCGGCGTCCAGATGAAGCGTCCCACGTAGTCGCCAGAGCGACACGCGTTCACCCACTCGGCCGCGCCGAGGTCCGCCGCCGCCGGCCCGGCACGGGCGAACACCGGCTCGCGCGCGCCCATCCAGCGGTAGAGCAGCGGGAAGCGCTCCGCGTAGAGGTCGCGCAGCGGCGAGCCGACGGTGACGAGCGAGAGGCGCATCGTCCCGACCAGGCCGCGCAGGCGGCCCTGCGCGTGCAGGTGGCGCAGGAGATCCGCGCTGATCACCGTGCCCTGGCTGTGCGAGACGATCACGACGCGGGCGTAGCCTGCGGCGCGCAAATAGCCGAGAAGCGACGCGAAGCGCGAGAAGATCCGCGCCCGCGGCGGGCGCCGGTTCGGCGGATCGGCGAAGTAGTTGTCGATGTCGAGCACCGCGTCGATGGCGACGCGAAGGCGCCCGAAGGTCTGCGTGAAGCGCGCGCCGAGCGCGGCAAGCGTCAGCACGCCGCCGGCGAGCCACTTGCCCGCCGCCACCAGCGTCTCGCCCTCGAAGAGGTCCAGCACGTCGACGATCCAGAGGGTGAGCTCGCCGCCGACGCCCATCGTCAGCGTGAAGGTGCGCAGCACGAACGCGAGGTAGAGCACGCTGCCGGCGACCGCGCCGAGCGGCAGCAGGTAGCTGAACGCCGTGCCGAGCCGGCGCACGCCCGCGGAGAGCCAGTTTCCGAGGCGCCGCGCCCACTCGGCCGCGCCGGGTCTTGCGCCGCGCGCGTCCACGTTGACGCTCGGCGAGATCTCCTCCAGCAGCGAGGGCAGCAGCACCAGCAGCGCCGCGGCGAACACCAGCGCGAAGCCGAAGATGAGCGGCGTGAAGAAGGCGCCCAGCGTCTGGACGCGCTCCTCGAGGAAGATCTCGGGCGAGCGGTAGCCGCTGCCGAAGACGATCGGAAGGTAGAGGAGCCCGTCGAGCGCGCGGCTCGCGACGTAGCTCACCACCGACCACAGCACGAGGCTCAGCACCACGAAAAGCGAGCTCGAGCCGATGAGCGCGAGGCGCGAGGTGTGGAGCGAAGCCCTGGTGGCGGCGTCGCGGCCGCGGCCGAGCCACCCCCCGAGCAGCACGGCAGCGATCTGCACCAGCACGAACGCCGCCCATGCCAGGAGCTCCGCCGCGAGCAGCCACTCGGTCACGTTGAGCGCCGCGGTGACCATCCATTCGATTTGCGTCGTGACCTCGGGCAGCAGCAGCACGCCGTCGACGCAAAGCGCGGCCACCGCAGCGACGATAACCACGTGGCCAAGCACGCGAACGCCTTGCGTGACGGCCGAGTAGCGCTCGACGATGTACGCGCCGAGCAGGAGCACGAAGAGTGCGCTCGCCGCGAAGTACATTCGCGGCACCCAATACTCGGTGGTGAGGGCGAAGAGCGCCAGGCCCACGCTCGCCACCGCGGCCGCGAGCAGCACGAAAAGCTTCATCCATCGCCGCAGGCCGGAGGGGTCGCGCAGCCACGCGAGCCCGGCGAGTGCGGTCAGCACCACCGCCGCCACGCCGAACGCGGCGGCGAGGAGCTGTCCCTGCAGCTCCGGCGAGACGAGCGCCGCCGAGCCGAACGCGACCATCAGCAGCATCGGCAGCTGCAGCAGGGCGAGCGGCCCCTTCATGAGCCACGCCGCCCAGGCGTGGAAGCGCTGCAGGAGCCGCCAGCCGGCGCCGCCGTGCGCGGCGAGCGACACCTGGTCGACCACGTCGGCCGCGAGCGTGCTGAGGTGGAAGAAGAGCTGATAGAGCGCAGACAGCGCGCGCAGCCCGCCCTTTCCGAGGCGCGAGAGATCGGCCCAATACATCTCGTACAGGTCGAGCGCGCGGTGATCCGCCCGGCGCCGCAGCGACACGCGCGTCGACTCGTAGAGCGCCTCGTCCTCGGGGAGCACGAGGCGGCCGAGGAGGTAATCGTTCAGCGCCATGCCGAGGTCTTTGGCCTCGGGCACTCCCAATATCACCGGCGGCGCCGCAATCTCCGCGGCCGCCTGGTGCGCCTGGTAGAACCCGCTCGGCGTTCCCGGCGCGCGCCTCGCGCGCTCCTGCTTGCGCGCTTCCTGGACCATCGGCGCCGGCGCCGCGCCGGCGAGCGGCCCGCCTCCCGGCTCGAGCTTCTCCACCGGCACCAGCACGCTCTGGATCTCGCCCTGCTCGTACGGAGCCGCGCCGCGCTCGCTCAGGCACAGCAGCCTCGCCACCTCTCTCACCGTCTGCCCGGGCTTCTGATCCGCGATCCCGTGGACGACGACGATGGCGACGCGGTCGGTG
>DASYPG010000118.1:0-3069 GCA_036006885.1 Burkholderiales bacterium
CCATTTGATCGCCTGTGCCCAGAGTCGCGGATCGCGCTTCTTGGGATCCGAGGTCGGTGTTTCGCCGTCGAGCGGCGTCGCGATGTCCAAGCGGAACAGAAAGTTGCCTTCCCGGCCGAGCGAAACGCCGACGCCGGCGCCCGTGATCGAGCGCTTGTTGCTGGAGGACGTCGGGTCCGCCGCCGGCGGTTCCTTGAGCGTCTTGACCTGCCCGTGGTCGACGTAGGTCGAAAGCGTCAGGTCGCCGCCGAAGACCTGGAGCTTCGGCACGAGGTAGCGCAGCTCGAGCGTGCCGATCTGGCCAATGTCGCCAGGCGCTTCGCCGACGGGATACGCGCGCACGCCCTGCGGGCCGCCGAGTGCCATCTTCTCCGCCGCGGAGAGGTTCTTGTTCGCCCCCTGCGCCGCATACGCGAAGAGCAGGTTGAACTGGTCGGTGAGGCGCTGCAGGCGGCGGAACTCGACGTTCAGCTTGCTGAAGTGGCCGGCCGTCTGAGGACCGGTGCCCGGGGCCTGGTCGAACGCCAGGGCCGAGTCGGGCTGGATTTCGAGCTTGCCCGAGGTCACGGTCGCCGAGTAGGAGTTCAGGCCGCCCGACATCAGCCGGTCGCGGAAGTCGCCCACCACGCCGAGCTTGCCGTTGGTGATGGTCTGGTCGACCACGGCGTTGACCGAATCCTGCTTGTCCTCGAGGTCCTTGCGCTCCGCCGCGCCCTGGACGAAGAGGTTGGCGTTGCGCGTGCGCAGGATCGGGTGCAGCGCATAGATCGTGTAGACCTGGCCGTTGCCGTTCGCGCCGAGCGACGCGAAGTCCTTTCCGAGACGGTAGTCAAAGGCGGTCGCGCTCACGCCGATGCGGGTGCCGTAGTGCCCGAGCGGGACGACGTAGGAGAGCCGCCCGAACTTCATGCTCTCGTCGGTGACGAAGCCACGGAAGCTGAGGAGATCCCCGTAGCCGGTGAGGTCGCCTGCGTTCAGGTTGATGCCGATGCGGTACTCGCCGCTGAAGCGGTTGCCGTAGTTGTCCGCGTCGACGTAGCCGTTGAAGTGCTTCGCGTTCTCGGAGATCTTGACGGTGAGGTCGGCGGCGCCGAGCTGGGTCTTGCTCGGCCCGAGCTCAGAGGTGACCTCCATGTCGGGAAGGTCGCGCAGCAGGAGCAGCGGCCGCTCGAGGCTGTTCTCGGTGATGAGGTCGCCGGTCTTCAGGTGCGCGGCGAGGATGCCGCGCGCGAACGACTCCTTGAGCTTCGTTTTCGGGTCGACCTGGAGGTTGATCTGGCCGAGGCGTCCTTCGAGCACCGCGATCTCGACGATGCCGTCCCTGATCTCCTGCTGCGGCAAGTAGGCCACCGCGAGGAAGTAGCCGCGCTCGCGGTAGTGGCGCTGCACGCGGCCGGCGGCGTCGTTGAGGCCGTTGAAGTCGAGCGTCTTGCCGATGAACTCGCGCACCAGGTCGCGCAGCTCCGCGGCCTGGAACACGGTGTTGCCGCTGAAGCGGAAGTCCTTCACCGTGACGTTGACCTTGGTCCCCGCTGGCAGCGCCGGCTTGGGCGGCGTGACCTGCGGCAGCACCGGCGCCGTCGACGGCGAAACCGGGAGCTCCTGCTTGGGGGCCTGCTGCTGAAGGATGTCCCCGGCACGCGGCGGAGCCGGCGGCACCTGGGCAAAGACGACGACGCTGAAGCACGCGGCCGCAGCCGCGAATAGCATTCTTATTCCGATCATTTTTTCCCTTGGCGCCTCTGGATCGTGTTCCAGGCTTCGCCCCCGCAGCGCGAAGCTCCCCTCCCGCTCACGCGGGACGCCTAGGCAAACCCAATCGGGTTTTTCTTTGTAACTACGTGACTTTTCTACTTGATTCGACTTGCCCGAACCAAGCCTAGCAGACTAATCGCGGCTGTCGCAATAGTCACTACAGGCCCGGATCGAAGAAGGATCCGGCACCGGTGCAAGCCGCGATTTATCTTTTAGTTCACCGCGTAATGGAAGTGCCCGACGAAGCAGTGCAGCGCCTCGTGGCCGAGGATGTAGATCGCGCTGCGGTCCTCTTCGTTGCGCGGCGGCTTCACGTAGATCGTGCACTCGTTGCCGCGAACCCGGGCACAGGCCTGGCGTACGCCGATGATGGGCTTGCCAAGGTTGGTGTCGCAGGCCCCGGAGGGGTCGTCGGCGAGGACCCAGGTGATTGAGCGGCTGATGGTGCCCTGCGTCGGAATCGGTTCGACGGGCTTCGTTACGCTGCAGCCCGCCACGCCGATCACGACCCAGGACACCATAACCGTGAAGACCACTTTTTTTATTGTTGTCATCCGGTTGCCCGCTTTTCTTTTTGTACTACCTGAGCTACCCCAAGGCTATCGGGAGGCGCCCGGGCAACGGTAGGAAGTAAGTCAGCAACGCGCCGCGGCGGCGTGGATTACTGCGCGTTCAGGAGCGACGAAAAGCTAGTTCGCGGCGTAGTGGAAGTGCCCGGCGAAGCAATGCAGCGCCTCGTGGCCGAGGATGTAGATCGCGTTGCGGTCGTTCTCGTTGCGCGGCGGCTTCACGTAGATCGTGCACTCGTTGCCCCGCAGCCGGGCGCAGGCGAGGCGCGCCCCGATGAGCGGCTTGCCGAGGTTCTCGTCGCAGGCTTTGGCCGGGTCGTCGGAGATCACCCAGGTGATCGAGCGGCTGACCGTGCCCTGCTGGGGGATCGGCTCGATGGGCTTGGTGGTCGAGCAGGCCGCCGTCCCGAGAAGGAGAAGCAGGGGAATGAGCCGGGCGAGTCCACGCTTGCGCACGGCCCACACTGTCGCGCGCGGCGGTTACGAGCGCAGGGGCGCCGACCGGATGAGGGATGCGCTGCCCGGCTTGCGTCTTTCGGCCTAGCTTGCTGGGGTCCCCGCCCCCGACTAAAGCACTCGGGGGTGACGTTCCTTCGCGGGGACGACTTCAGATCCTCGCTAGTGCTTCGGTCCGCTGCGCAGGCGCCTCACCTGCGCCATGTAGGTGCCCAGGAACTCCTTGCCGAAGACCTTGAGGAGGTCGTCCTCGGCGTCGCGCGAGAGCTTCTCGTGGTGCGCGACGAAC
>DASYPG010000119.1:0-6913 GCA_036006885.1 Burkholderiales bacterium
GGACGGCTGCGCGAGCCGACGATCGGCGGCAGGTAGCCGCCGCCGAATCCGTGCATGAGGTCGTCGTAGATGGTGAAGCCGCGCTCTTCGATGATGCCGGCCGCGGCGACGATCTCCTCCATGGTGGTGCCGTGGCGGATCACGCCGGTGACCGCGTCGAACGCGGCTTCGGCGGTGTCGTGCAGCGACTGGTAGAGCGGCGTGGGATCGTCGCCGACGGTGAAGCTGCGCAGCACCTGCCCTGGGTAATCCCACCAGTACGCCGACAGCTCGCAGAAGACGACGTCGCCCTTCTGCACGCGGCGCGACGAGGCGTACTGGGGCGGCACGCAAAGGCGCGGCTCGGCCATCGAAGTGACGCCGATGTAGTGGATGAACGTGGTGCCGCCCTCGCCCACGTAAGCGCGCTCGACCAGGTTGGCGAGGTCGTACTCGGCGAGCCCGGGCCGCGTACCCTGGAGCAGCGCGTCGAAACCCGCGTCGCTCAGCCGCGCGCCGATCCGAAGCCACTCGATCTCTTCCTCGGACTTGATCAGCCGCAGCCGGAGGTAATCGGCGTCGAGCGACACCACGTCGAAGTGCGCTTCCAGCTCCCTCAACTTCCCGTTCGCGAGCGGCCCGATCAGCCCGACGCGCTTCGCGCCGCGGCGCGCGAGCTCCTGGATCGTGAGCGCGATGCCGCGGTGCTCTCCCCAGCGCACATCCACGCCCTGCGCCATGCGGCGGGCGAGCGGCAGGTGGTTGTACCACTCGACGTGCATCGTCATCCGTTCGCCGGGCCTGAACACCACGAACGCCTCGACCGTCCCGGGCCAGCCGGTCACCCACTGCGGCGCATTACCGGTGCGCTGGTCGGTGACGATCAGCAGGTGATCGACCTCGCGCTGCTGCATCGCGAGGGCGAGCGCGTAGTGGCGCCGCGAAAACTCGGCTTCCGAGAAGCGGGGGAACTCCTGCTCTGTTAGGGCCATCATCCCGGTTTCGCGCCCGACGCCTTGACGATCGGCCCCCAGCGCTTCACTTCCGCAGCGACGAAGGCGGTAAAAGCCTTCGGGTCCATTGGTGTGGGCACGATTCCTTCGGTCTTGAGGCGTTCCCGCACGTCGGCAAGCTGCAGCGCCCGGTTTACTTCGGTGTTGAGTCGCTGGACGATTTCGGCGGGCAGGTTGGCAGGGCCGGAAAGCGAGAACCACACCGTCGCCACGATATCGGGATAGCCCATCTCGGCGAAGGTCGGAACGTCGGGAAACTCGGGCAGCCGCGCCTCGGAGCTGATCGCAAGCCCGACCGCCCGGCCGCTGCGTATCTGCCCTGCCGCGGTGGTGAGCGTCGTGGATACGGCCGAAATATGCCCCGCGATGAGATCCGCCACCGCGGCCGAAGCACCCTTGTACGGCACATGCAGCAGGTCAATGCCGGCGTGCTGCTTGAACAGCTCGGCAACGAGCTGACCCTGCGTGCCGTTGCCGGGCGATCCGTAGGAAAGCGACTTGGGCTTGGATTTGGCCAGCGCCACGAACTCGCGCAGGTCCTTCACCTTCAGCGAGGGATTCACCGCCAGCACCGCCGGCGGACCCCCGAAGAGCGCGATGTGGGTGAAATCGCGCACCGGGTCGTACGGCGTGCCCTGGATTGCCGGCGCGAGAACGTGCGACGCGATCCCGGACACCACGAGCGTGTAGCCGTCCGGCGCGGCCTTCGCCACGAGGTCGGATCCCAGTGCGCCGCCCGCGCCTGGGCGGTTCTCGACCACGAAGGTTTCCTTCAGGCTCTCGGTGAGCTTCTGCGCTACGAGGCGCCCGAGCGTGTCGGCGCTGCCCCCCGGCGCGAACGGGGCGATGATCCGCACGGGCCTTTCGGGCCAGGACTGCGCAGCCGCGCCGCTTGCGACGGCGGTGAACAGGAGAAACAGGAAAAGGCGGTTCATGGCGCGGATTCTATAATCAACGCGCGATGAGCGAGAGCATCGACGTACATACCCACGTCGTGCCCGAGAACTTCCCGCCCTACGCGGGAAGCGGGCGCGACGTCCCGTGGCCCGCCATGGCCGAGGCGCACGCCTGCCACCGGCACGTGATGCTCTCGGGCAAGGTCTATCGCACCGTGTCGGACGGCTGCTGGAGCGTACCGCGGCGCGTCGAGGACATGAACGAGATGCGCGTGGCGCGCCAGGCGCTTTCGCCGATGCCCGAGCTCCTCTCCTACTGGCTGCCGCTCGTGGATGCGAAGGTCCTGATCCGGTATCTGAACGACCAGATCGCCGCCATGGTGGAGCGCGCGCCGCAGCGCCTGGTCGGCCTCGGCGCCGTGCCGCTGCAGGATCTGGACGCCGCCCTTCAGGAACTGCGGTACGTGGTGGAAAGCTTGAAATTCGCTGGCGTCGAGATCGCCAGCCACATCAACGGCACCTCCATCGGCGACGCGAAGTTCGAGCCGTTCTTCGCCGCGGCGGAGCAAATGGGCGCGGCAATCTTCGTGCACGCGCTGCGCCCGGCGGGCCAGGACCGCATCGTCGGGCCCTTTTCGGAGCAGGCAGTGTGCTTTCCCGGCGACATCGCGCTCGCCTGCGCCTCGATGATCACCGGAGGCGTGGCGGCGCGGCATCCGGGGCTGCGCATCGCGTTCAGCCACGGCGGCGGCGCGATGGCGATGCTGCTGCCCCGCCTGGTGCATGCCTGGCAGATGACGCCGAAGGCAAAAGAGGCGCTGAAAGAGTCGCCGGCCGCCACGGCGCGGCGCTTTTTCTACGACCACCTGGTGTTCGATCCGGCCGCGGCGCGTCTGCTAATCGAGCACTTCGGCACCTCGCAGATCATGGTCGGCAGCGACTACCCGTTCGTCATGGGCGATCGCGACCCGGTCGGCGCCCTCGAGCGCCTCGAGCTAGACGAAGACGCGCACTACGCCGTCAGTGCAGGGAACGCGCGGCGCTTTCTCGGTCTGAAATGATCCGCGGCAGCACCGCGCTGATCGACTCGTTGAACACCGCATCGGCCACGCGGTCGAACGGCGTCGCCTCGGCGTTCACGATCACGATCCTCGCGCCGGCGCTGCGCGCGAGCTCCACGGCGCCCGCGACCGGGTAGACCTGCAGGCTGGTGCCGAGGGCGAGGAAGAGGTCGGCCTCGGCCGCCGCCCGCATCGCCCGGTCGATCACCTCGGGCACGAGCTGCTGGCCGAACGAGATGGTGTCGCTCTTGAGGATCCCGCCGCAGTCGCGGCAATGCGGATCCGCCTCGCCCGCGCGCACGCGCTCGAGCGCGAGCGGCATCGGGCCGCGCATGCCGCAGCCGAAGCACATGAACCGGCGCATGGTGCCGTGCACCTCGATCACCCGTTCGGGCGAGTTGCCGGCGATCTGGTGCAGCTCGTCGATGTTCTGGGTGATGAGCGCGTGCAGCTTGCGCCTTTTCTCGAGCTCGACCAGGGCGAGGTGGCCCGGGTTGGGCTGCGCGGTCCAGGCCGGGCTGGAGAGGCGGTTCTGCCACGACGCCTTGCGCACCTCCGGATCCTCAAGGTAGTGGCGGATGTCGGACATCTTCTCCGCCGCCGGATTGCGGGTCCACAGCCCCTGGGGGCCGCGAAAGTCGGGGATCCCGGAGTCGGTCGAGATGCCGGCCCCGGTCAGCGCGACGACGCGGCGCGCCCCCTCTACCCAGGCGCGCACACGATCGGTATCCTCCTCGGTATTCTTCACCACCATGACCGATTCTAGTCTGCGCCGGGTGATCGAGGTCGCGACGCCGCTCTGGGCCGGCGAAGCCGAGCTGGTGCGCGCCTACTGGACCTCGCCCGAGCGAACGCTCGAGACCGATCTTCTCTGGCTCAAGCGCCAGTGCTTCAAGGAGTTCTGGGGCTCCGGGGTCACCAAGTTCGACCAGGGCGGGCTGATACCGGGGTCGCTGAAGCGGCTCACCGAGGAGACGGCGAACATCGACCGCACGATGGACCGCCACGAGTTCCTCGACGCGCTCGAGGGCGTGAAGGCCGAGTTCAGCCACTACACCTTCTTCGCCGACGTCTACGACGCGGTGCGACCGAGGGGCACGCCGAAGCTCCATCCCGGCATGCTCGAGGAATGGCCCGAGGAGAAAGCGCTGACCGCGCTCCGCTTCCGCCACCGCGAGGCGCACGGCGCGCTCGGCATGCGCGCATGCAGGACCACCGAAGGAGGCTACTGCACCCTCTTCTCCGAGGGCATGAAGCTCGCCGGGCGCACCGGCATCGACGGCCTCATCGCCGGCGCGTGCGAGAAGGTCTACGACGACGAGTTCGGCCACATGCTCTCGGGCATCGCCGGCATCGGCGAAGAGGGCCTCACCCCGGGCGACTGGAGCCTGCTGGAAAAGCTGATCGTCGAGCAACTCCACCAGCGCATCCGCATGCGCAACGCCCAGTTCAGCTATCCGCTGTCCGAGGAGCGCGTGCAGGCGATCTACCGCGGCGACATCCAGCCGCTCGTTTTCGATTACGAGCGGGCGAAGCTGGCGGCTTAGAAGAAAGTAAGGAAAAAGGGGTCAGACCCCTTTTCAGGGCATCTGGATCTTGCCGCCGCCGGCGCCGCCCATCGGAGGCAACGGGCCCTGCGGCACCACGATCTGCGAAGCAGCCTGGCGGCGCATCTCCTGCAGCTCCTTCACCGTGCGCTCGATCGCTTCCTTCGCGAGCGAGCCGAACTTCTCGGCGGCTTCCTCGAGCGAGCCGGCGGCGATCTCGAAGCCGATCGGCAGCGCGCCGGCGGGTGTGAGCACCTGCGTCTCGCCCGCGTAGAGCACCGCGCGCGCCGTGTCGCGCGTGCCATCCTTGGTCACCGGGGTGAGCCTGCGGATCGTGCCGATGCGCCGGTCGGTGAAGACCTCCTCGAGGTAGAGCGCCTTCGGGTCGACCTTGATGTCGCTCGTCGTCTGTTCTCTGGTAGCCATGGCTCGATTTTACTCCTGCGCCGCCTCACGACCGAAGCTTGAAGCGCTGGATCTTGCCGGTCGCCGTTTTCGGCAACTCGCTCATGAACTCGATCCAGCGCGGGTACTTGTAGGGCGCGAGCTTGTCCTTCACGTGCTGTTGCAATGCGCTTTTCAAACCGTCGGAGGGCGACTGTCCGGGTTTAAGAACCACGAACGCCTTTGGCTTCACCAGTTTCTGCTCGTCTTCCACGCCGACGACTGCGGCTTCGAGCACCGCCTCGTGGGTAATCAGCGCCATCTCGACTTCGACCGGCGAGACATAGATCCCGCTCACCTTCAGCATGTCGTCCGAGCGCCCGCCGTAGGTGTAGTAGCCCTCCGAGTCGAAGCTGTACTTGTCCCCGCTACGCGTCCATGGACCCTGGAAGGTGTTCTTCGTCTTTTCGCGCTGGTTCCAGTACATGATCGCCGAGGTCGGCCCGTTGATCTGCAGCTCGCCGAGCTCGCCCGGCTTCGTGATCACGTTGCCGTGGTCGTCGACGAGCCGCATCTGGTAGCCGGGCACGGGCTTGCCGGTGGTGCCGTAGCGCACCTCGCCGGGCCGGTTGGAGATGAAGATATGCAGCATCTCGGTCGAGCCGATGCCGTCGAGGACCTCCACCCCGGTGCGCTCGGTCCAGCGCTTGCCGAGACCCTCGGGCAGCGCTTCGCCTGCGGAAATGCAGACGCGCAGCCCAAGCTTCGATTTTTCCGGGAAATTGGGTGAGACCAGCAAAGCGGCGTAAAGAGTTGGAACACCGTAAAAGATGGTCGGGCGCTTTTCCACCAGCCGCTTGAACACCGCGTCCGGCGTGGGGCGCTCGGCCATCAGCACCGTCGTGGCGCCGACCGACATCGGGAAGGTGAGCGCGTTGCCCAGGCCGTAGGCGAAGAAGAGCTTCGCCGCCGAGAACACCACGTCGGATTCGCGGATGCCCAGGATCGGCTTGGCATAGAGCTCGGCCGTGGAGATCAGGTGCGAATGGAGGTGCACCGTGCCCTTCGGCGCGCCGGTCGAGCCCGACGAGTAGAGCCAGAAGCACATGTCGTCGCGCGTAGTGGGCGCAGCCCGCGCTGTTCCTTCTGAAGCAGACAGCAATTCCTTAAGTTCTGCATGCGGAACGATGCGCTTGAGGTCGGGGCAGTTGATGCCCTCGAAGCTCTTGAGCAGCGGCTCGGAAACGAAGAGCGCCCGCGAGCGGCTGTCGCGCAGCTGGTAGTCGTAGTCCTTCGGCGTGAGCAGCGTGTTCATCGCGACCGGCACGATGCCCGCCTTGATGGCGCCGAGGAACAGCGCCACCCAGTCGGCACTGTCGAGCATCGCGATGCCGATGCGATCCTCGCGCCGCAGGTCCATCGCGAGCAGCGCGTTCGCGGCGCGATCGACGCGCTCGGCAAGCTGCGCGTAGGTGCAGCTGCCGCTATCGTCGATGTAGGCGATCTTCGCGCCGCGGCCCGCGTTGCGGCCGACAAGATCCACGGCGGCGTTGTACTCGCGCGGCAGCTCTGGCATGGCGGCACATTTTAACCCTCGGGGTATCATCGCCGCCCATGACCTGGTCGATCATCGCGCGCGATCCCGCGAGCGGCGCATTCGGGGTCGCGATCGCGACTCGCTTCTTCGCCGTCGGCGCGCTGTGTCCGCACGCGGAGAGCGGCGTCGGCGCGCTCTCGACCCAGGCGCTGGTCAATCCGCACTACGGCGCCCAGGGCCTGAAGCTGCTGCGTGAAGGCCTGCCGGCCGAGGCGGTGGTGCGGCGCCTGACCGCGCCCGACGAAGGCCGCGAGCAGCGCCAGCTCCACGTCATCGACGCCGCCGGCCGCGTCGGCCAGCACACCGGGAAGAGCTGCATCGACTGGTGCGGCGCGATCGCGGGCGATGGATTCTCAGTTGCGGGAAACATGCTTGCCGGAGCTTCCGTGGTTCACGACACGGCAAGTTCGTATCAACGAAATGCCGCGCTGCCATT
>DASYPG010000120.1:0-3115 GCA_036006885.1 Burkholderiales bacterium
GACGCCGAGCGCCGCGCTCGGCCCGGACAGCGTGCTGATGAATCCGATCTTGATGCGGTCGGCCGCCTGGCCGTCGGAAGGAAGCAAAGCGGCAAGCGCGGCAGCCACGATGCCGCTGGGAAGCCCGAATCTCATGACGAAGCTCAAGACGATCCCCCTCGGAATGTTGGACGAATTCTAGCGGCTTTACAGGGAGTCGAAGTACTCGGCCATCTTCGTCCTGGTCGACGCATCGGGCAGCGGGTCGAACCCGGCGGCGACGTTGTCGCGGATGTGCTCGGGCCTGCCGGTGCCGGGGATGGCGCAGGTGAGCGCCGGGTGCGACACGATCCACTTGAGGAAATACTGCGCCCAACTGCGGATGCCGAGCTCCGCGGCCCAGGCCGGCAGGGGCTTACCCTTGACGTGGCTGAAGAGCGCGCTTTCCTGGAAAGGGCGGTTCGCAATCACTGCGACCTTCAGGTCGCGCGCGAGCGGCAGGAGCCTCTTGTCGGCTTCGCGCTCGCCGAGCGAGTAGTTGATCTGGAGAAAATCATATTGCCCCGTCTTTAGCAGGCGTTCGATCTCGCCGTAGGCGGAGGCGGTGTAGTGCGTGATTCCCATGTAGCGGATGCGTTTCTTTTCCTTCATTTCCTTGAGCGTGCGCGTATGCGTCTCGACGTCGGCCAGGTTGTGCACCTGCATGAGGTCCATGCGCTCGACGCGCATGCGGCGGAAGGATTCCTCCATCTGCCGGATGCCCTGCTCGCGGCCGTGGGTCCAGACCTTGGTCGCGATGAAGAGCCGCTCGCGCAGGCCGAGGCCGGCGGTCAGCTCGCCCACCACCGATTCGGCCGCGCCGTACATGGGCGAGGAATCGACCACGCGGCCGCCCGCTTCGGAAAACGCCTTCAGCACCTCGCGTAGAGGCGCGAGCGCGGCGGGGTCGCCGCGCACGTCGAAAGTCTGCCAGGTGCCGATGCCGATGGCCGGCAGCTCCTCCCCGGAGGACGGGATACGCTTCAGCACGATGCGCTCGTTCGAATGGGCCGGCCTTACCGCTGCCGCTGCAAGCGCCGCGATGAGCGCGCGTCGTCGCGGGTCCATGATTTCATTCTAACGCCCAGGAACACCGCGAGCGCGGTCCAGGCCGCCGCGACCGCGGCCGCGGCGAAGGCGGACACGCCTGCAAAGAGCCAGCCCGCGAGCGCGTCGCCGCCGCGGTAGACCACCGTGTCGATGAAGTTCTTCGCCTTGTAGCGCTCCTCGCGCGGCACGATGGTGAACAGCGCCTCGCGAGCGGGCTTGGAGATCGCGAACTCGCCTACGCGCCGGATGACGCCGAATGCAATGAGCGCCGCAAGCGTGGGCGTCGCTCCGAGCCAGGCAAAGCCCGCCACCGAGAGCAGAGGCACGGCGGCGAGCATGCCGGCCGGTCCGAGGAGCGCCGCGAGGCGCGAAAAGGCCAGCACCTGGATGGCGAGGGTGAGCCCGTTCACCAGAAGGTCGACCGAGGCGAAAAGTCGGGTGCGCTCCCGCGGGTCGGGAATCGCCTCGCGCACGATGTCGACCTGCTGGAAGTAGAGCGCGGTCGAGAGGGCCGTATAGCAGAGGAGATAGCCGCAGATCGCGAGCAGGAACGGCGAGGTGAGCGCAGCGCGCGCGCCGGCGAGGATCGAGCCGCCGAGGGGCGCTTCCGGCGCCGGCTCCGCGGCGCGCGGATGCGCCCGTCCCCAGCGCACGAGGGCCCGGATGCAAACTACGGTGGCGGCGAGCAGCAGCGCGCTGACGGCGAGAAGCACCCTGCTCTGCGGGATCAGGGCCGCGAGCAGCGGTCCCGCGATCGCGCCGCAGCTGCCGCCGGCGGCGATCGTGCCGTACAGGCGCGCCGCCTGCCGGGTGTCGAAGATGTCCGACATGAAGCTCCAGAACACCGACACCACGAATAGGTTGAACACGCTGAGCCAGACGAAAAACACGCGCGCATCCAGCTCGAGCGTGAACACGAGCAGGTTGAGCGCAAAGAACGCATAGACCGCGGGCAGCAGCCTCGAGCGCGGCAGGCGCGACGCGAGCCAGCCGAACACCGGGACCAGGACGAGCATTGCGGCAAGCGTGGCGGTGAACAGCCGCTGCAGCGCCTGCGAGCCGAGCTCCACCGCGAGCGCATCGCGCACCGGCCGCAGCACGTAGTAGCTCGAAAGCAGCAGGAAAAAATACGCGAACGCCCACGCGAGCGCGGGCAGCTCATGCGGTTCGGCCCGCAGCGCGCGGGTCAGGAAACTGCGCATGCGCTATAGTAAGCACAAGGCAATAGGAGCCATGGCAATGGGGGGCTGGATCTTGCTGGCGCTCGTGATCGCCGCTGCGGTGTGGGCGATCGCGATCTACAACGGCCTGGTGGTGCTGCGCAACCGCTTCAGGAACGCGTTCGCGCAGATCGACGTCCAGCTCAGGCGTCGCTACGACCTGATTCCCAACCTCGTCGAGTCGGTCAAGGGCTACCTGCAGCACGAGCGCCAGACGCTCGATGCGGTGGTGCAGGCGCGCGGCAACGCGGTGAGCGCGGCGCAGCGCGCGCTCGCGGCGCCGGGCGAGCCGGCGGCGATGCAGGGCCTGGCCCACGCCGAAGGCGCGCTCGGCGGCGCCCTCGGCCGGCTTCTCGCGGTGTTCGAGAGCTATCCCGACCTCAAGGCGAACGAAAGCGTCGCCACGCTGCAGGAGGAGCTCACCAGCACCGAAAACAAGGTCGCGTTCGCGCGCCAGGCCTACAACGACTCCGTGATGCAGTACAACACCCGGCTCGAGTCCTTCCCGGACAACCTCTATGCCCGCGTGCTCGGGTTTGCGCCTGCGGAGCTGCTGCACGCGACTGAGTCCTCCGAGCAGCGCGCGGCGCCGAAGGTCTCGCTCCGGTAGCTTTGGATTTCTTCGAACAGCAGGAGCGCAGCCGCAGCACCTCGCGCTGGCTCGTGCTCTGGTACCTCGTTGCGGTGACGCTGACTGTGGCGAGCTATGCCGCGGTGGGCGCGCTCTTGTCGTGGCGGCTCGCCGGCGCCATCGCTGTGCTCGTCGCGGTCTGCGTCCTTTGCGTCTCCGCCTACCGCATGTGGCAGTTCCGGGACGGCGGGCACGT
>DASYPG010000121.1:0-3105 GCA_036006885.1 Burkholderiales bacterium
CCCTCCGCGAGCTCCTCGAGGGCGACTCGGCCGATGCGCATGGGCACGCCGATCTTTTCCGCCAGCTCGAGCGCGAGGGTCGCGTCCTTGTGCGCGAGCTTGAGCGAGAACGCCGCCGGGTCGAAGCGGCCCGGAAGATAAAAGTCGGCCAGGCGATCGAAGGTGCGCTTGCGGCCCGAGGCGCCCTGGCGCAGCGCGCGAAACAGCGCGAGCGGCTCGACCCCGCCCTTCACCCCGAGGGTGAAGATCTCGGCGAGCGCGGCCTGGATCGCGAAGCTGGCGCAGTTGTGGGCGAGCTTCGCCACCGTGCCCGCGCCGATCGGCCCTATGTACAGCGGTTGATCTCCAATCGCTTTCAGAATGTGGAGATAATTTTCGAAAATCGCCTGATCGCCGCCCACCCAGATCGCGAGCTTGCCGCTTTCGGCGCCGCTCGGGCCGCCGCTCACCGGCGCGTCGAGGAAATGGATCTTCGGAGCCTCGCGATGCAGGCGCCGCACCACCTCGGGCGAGTTCGTGCTGAGGTCGAACCACGCCGCGCCGTTCTTCAGATTTGAACTGATTTCCCGGAAAATGCCGTCGACTTCCTTCGGCCCCGGCAACGAGGTAAACATCACTTCACATCCGCGCGCGGCTTCTGCCGCACTGGTCTTCCAGTTGGGAAAGCCTTCGACGCGACGCAGATCGTGCGCCTGGACGTCGTGCCCGGCGCGCTGCAGGTTTGCGGCCATGTGGCGGCCCATCGCGCCCAGGCCGATGAAGCCGATCTTCATGCGCCTCGCTCCTGGAACACCTGCTTGGCGATCAGCGCCGCGGTGCCGGCATTGGGCCAGCCGGCGTAGATCGCGAGGTGCGTGATCAGCTCGACGATCTCCTCGCGCGTCACGCCGTTGTCGAGCGCGCGCCAGATGTGGCCGCGGATCTGGTCGGGGCGGTAGAGCGCGGTGAGCGCGGCGACGGTAACGAGGCTCCGATCGCGCTTGGACAGCCCGGGGCGCTCCCAGACGTCGCCGAACACCACCTTGTCGGTGAGCTCGCCGAGCTTCGGAAAGACGTCGCGGACCTGCCCGATGGTGGAAGGCGCAGCCATGGCTTTTCTCCCGGGGAAATTTCCGGGAAGAGATTCTACAGGGCGAGCTTCGCCGGCGCGTTCTTCTGCGCGAGCCGCCGGATCAGGCCGTCGATGCCTTCCTGCTTGATGAAGCCGTCGAACTCGGTGCGGTAGGTGAGCACCAGGCTGATGCCCTCGACGCTGACGTCGTAGATCTTCCAGCCCTGCGTGGTGCGGCGCATCTCGTAGGCGACCTGCATCGGCCTGCCGCCGGAGCGGGAGAACTGGTAGCGCACCGTGGCCTCGCCGCCCTGGGCCTTGCCGCGAGAGGGCAGGAGCTTCGCCTGCGTGCCCGTGTACGCGCCCATCGCGTTGGTATAGGTCCGCAGAATCATGGCGCGAAACTCGTCCACCAGCTTGCGCTTCTGCTCCGCGCTCGCCTGCAGCCAGGCGCGCGACACGGCGAGGCGCGTCGCCTCCTCGAAGTCGACGTGCGGCAGCACCTTCTGCTCGGCGAGCTTGAGCGCCTTGTCCTTGTCGCCCGCGGCGAGCCCCTGATCCGACTGGATCGCCGTCATCACCTCGTCGGTGATGCGCTCGATGAGCTGCTCGGGCCCCGGTTCCTGCGCCCACGCAAGGCTCACGCAGGCGGTGAAACCCAGCCCGACGATGCCACGAACAATCTTCATGGCCGCAGGTTAATCCGCGCCCGCCGAACTCACCATGAACACCATCACGAACGGCGGATATTAGTGCGTATACGCACTTCCACGCGGTGTCGGATTACTTAGTGTTGCACCCGTAGCGTCGCGTTCGGCGCAACGCAACTAGAGAAGGGGATTGCAACATGGGAGCCTTGATGCTGATCGGCGCCGTAATGATGTCCGCCGCCGTCCTCTTGGAATCCAGCAAGGGGTTCGGGGAGTTCGATTCCGACCGCGTGCCGCCGCCGTTGCCGGAGAACGTCGCGGTCTACGAAACCATCGGAAGCGACGAGCGCCCGCAGGGGTGGGACGAGGATCCGGATTCCTGCACCACGATCCCGCATCGCATGATTGCCTTGGCGCATTAAGGGGGGCGCGGGGAAGGGGCCGGGTGCATTGGCACCCGGCCCTTTTTCGCCGTTTCGCATCGCGCCGAGCGCCGCCTCCCGAACGCGGTAACCTTGCGTTCGCTTGCAAGCCAGCCTTCAAGATTCTCCTTACGCCTGCCTGCGCCTCGCGGTAGCGCTCGCGCTCATGACGATCGGCGGCGTGGGGATGTACTCGATGCCGGTAGCGCTGTCGTCGATCCAGGCGGAATTCGGCGTCGACCGCGCTGCGGCCACCCTCCCCTACACGCTCACCATGATCGGCTTCGGCCTCGGCGGCATCCTGATGGGGCGGCTCGCCGACCGGTTCGGCGTCATCGTTCCCGTGCTCGTCGGCGCGAGCTCGCTCGGCATTGGCTTCCTCGCCGTCGGCATGGCCCCGAATCTCCTTGTTTTCACCGTCGCCCACGGTCTTCTCATCGGGCTGGGCTGCTCGGGCACCTTCGCGCCGCTCGTCGCCGACATCTCCATGTGGTTCACGCGCCACCGCGGCATCGCGGTGGCGGTGTGCGCCAGCGGAAACTACCTCGCCGGCGCGGTATGGCCGCCGGTTTTGAACCATTTCTTCGAGATCGCCGGTTGGCGCGCGACCTTCGTGGGCGTGGGCCTGTTTGCCCTCGTAGCCGCGCTGCCGCTCGCCTTCCTGATGCGACGCCGTGCCCCACTGCCGGTTCTCACGGGCGGCGTCCATGAAACGAGAGCGCTGCAGGCGAGACCGCTGGGCTTCTCCCCAAACGCGCTCACCGTCGTGCTCGCCGTGGCGGGCGTCGCCTGCTGCGTGGCGATGGCGATGCCGCAGGTCCACATCGTCGCCTACTGCAGCGACCTCGGCTACGGCGCCGCGCGCGGCTCGGCGATGCTCGCCGTAATGCTGGGCGCCGGCGTGATCAGCCGCCTCATCTTCGGGTTCGTCTCGGACCGCATCGGCGGCATCCGCACGCTTCTGACCGGATCGGTCCTGCAA
>DASYPG010000122.1:0-10373 GCA_036006885.1 Burkholderiales bacterium
CGCGCGCTGCGCCGCCGAGACGGCGGGCTGGATCATGCGCGAGATGCAGTCGCCGCAAGGCGGCTACTACTCCTCCCTCGACGCCGACAGCGAGCACGAGGAAGGGAAGTTCTACGTCTGGAGCCGCGAGGAAATCGCCTCCCTACTGACCCCTGCGGAGTACGCGATTGTGGCTGCGCACTACGGCCTCGATCAGCCGCCGAACTTCGAGAACCGGCACTGGCATCTTCGCGTCGTCGCGCCAGCCAACGATGCGCCGCTTCTCGAGTCGGGAAAGAAAAAGCTTTTCTCTGCGAGGGAAAAGCGGATTCGGCCGGGGCGTGACGAAAAGGTCCTCGTGTCGTGGAACGCTCTCGCGATCCGCGGCATGGCGCACGCCGGGCGAGTCCTCGGACAGCCGCAGTGGGTCGCCTCTGCGCGCCGCGCGCTCGAATTCATCCGCACCACGATGTGGCGCGAGGGCCGGCTGCTCGCCACCTACAAGGATGGACGCGCGCACCTCAAGGCCTACCTGGACGACTATGCTTTCCTGCTTGCCGCGGTGCTCGAACTGCTGCAGGAGCGCTTCGACGCGGATGACCTTGGCTTCGCCTGCAGGCTCGCGGATGTCCTGCTCGAGCAGTTCGAGGATCCGGATGGAGGCGGCTTCTTCTTCACCGCGCGCGACCACGAGCGGCTCGTGCATCGTCCGAAGCCGGCGCACGACAACGCAACGCCGTCGGGCAACGCGGTAGCGGCCTGGGGACTCGGCCGCCTCGCCGCCATCACCGGCGAGGAGCGCTACGCGAGCGGCGCTGAGCGCGCCCTCGAGCTTTTCTATCCGCAGATGCGTGATTACCCGGCGGGGTTCGCCGCAATGGCCATCGCCTTGGACGAAGCGCTGCACCCGCCGCGCACCGTGATCCTGCGCGGCCGGGCCGCGGCGCTGCCCGCCTGGCAGGCCGAGCTCGCGCAGGAGTTCCTGCCAGACCTCACCGTGCTGGCGGTGCCCGACGGAATGCTTGCACTGGGAGCCGTGCTCGACAAGCCGCTCCGCCCGGAGGCTGTCAACGCATGGCTATGCCGCGGCGTTACTTGTCTCGCGCCGATGAGCGATCTTGTACACTTGAAAAAAACCCTCAAGGAGCAAGCATGAAGCGTCTCGCACTCGTTCTGGCCGCGGCAGCCGCCTTTCCGGCGTCCCTGCCCGCCTACGCGCAGGAAGAGCTCGCCAAGAAGCATGCCTGCCTCGCCTGCCACGCGGTCGACAAGAAGCTGGTCGGCCCCGCCTACAAGGACGTCGCGGCGAAATACCGCGGCGATGCCGGCGCGGAAGCGAAGCTCGTCGACAAGGTGAAAAAAGGTAGTCAGGGCACCTGGGGGCAGGTGCCGATGCCACCCAATGCGAACGTTCCCGACGCCGACGTGCGCGCACTGGTGAAGTGGATCCTCTCGCAGAAGTGAGCCGAAAGTAGGCCGGGCCGCTTGAGCCCGCGGGCGATTCCCACTATGCCCCGGGGCGACATCCGTTCCGCCCTAGGGCGGTATCATTAGCGCGTCACAGCGCAACCCCGGGAGGATTCGTATGAGAAACAAGATCGGCATTACGCTCGCTGCCGTAGCCGTCGCGCTCGCAGGCTGCGGCGAACAGCAGAAGCCGGCGGCCAAGAGCGACGCCAAGCCGGCGGCCGAAGCGCCCAAGGCGCCGGCCTCGCCCGCTACCCAAGAAGTCAAGATCGGCCACGTAGCCCCGCTTACCGGCGGCATCGCCCACCTCGGCAAGGACAACGAGAACGGCGCGCGCCTCGCGGTGGAGGAAGCCAACGCCGCCGGCATCAAGATCGACGGCAAGGCGGTCAAGTTCACGTTGGTCGCAGAAGACGACCAGGCCGACCCGAAGGTCGGCACCACCGTGGCGCAGAAACTGGTCGACGCCAAGGTCGCGGGCGTGGTCGGCCACCTTAACTCCGGCACCTCGATCCCCGCTTCGCCGATCTACAGCCAGGCGGGCATCCCGGTGATCTCGGGCTCGGCGACCAATCCCAAGCTCACCGAGCAGGGCTTCAAGACCCAGTTCCGCGTGGTCGGCCGCGACGACCAGCAGGGCCCGGCGGTGGCGAGCTACCTTGCCGCCAACAACAAGCCGAGGCTGGTCGCGGTGGTCGACGATTCCACCGCGTACGGCGAAGGCATCGCCAACGAGGTCGAGAAGACGCTGAAGGCGGCCGGCATCAAGACGCTGCCGCGCGAGAAGGGCACCGACAAGACCACCGACTGGAAGGCCATCCTCACCAAGCTGCGCGGCCGCAATCCGGATGCGGTGTTCTACGGCGGCATGGACGCCACCGGCGGCCCGCTGCTCAAGCAGGGCCGCGAGCTCGGCATGAAGGCGGTGTTTTCCTTCGGCGATGGCGCGTGCACCGACGAGATGGCGAAGCTCGCCGGCCAGGCGGCCGAAGGCCTGCTCTGCTCGCAGGCGGGCATTCCGGCGCAGGCCGCGGACAAGAAATTCCTCGAGGCCTACAAGAAGAAGTTCAACGTCGATCCGATTCTGTACTCGCCGTTCACCTACGATGCCGCCAACCTGCTGATCGCGGCGATGCAGAAGGCGAACTCGGCCGAGCCGGCGAAGTACCTGCCGGAGCTGCAAAAGATCTCCTTCACCGGCGCCACCGGCCCGATCGCCTTCGACGACAAGGGCGACCGCAAGGACGCCGAGATGACCATCTTCACCATGAAGGGCGGCAAGATCGAGCCGATCGCGGTCATCAAGGGCGGCAAGACCATCCCCTACGCGGAGTTCCTCAAGGGCGGCAAGTAGAAACCGGCCCGTCTGGCTCACGGACATGAACGGCACCTGCGGGTGCCGTTTTTGTTAGGCTAAAGCCCCGCGTGGATACGTTCCTGCAGCAGCTAGTGAACGGGCTCACCGCGGGCAGCGTGTACGCGGTGATCGCGCTCGGCTACACCATGGTGTACGGCATCATCCAGCTCATCAACTTCGCGCACGGCGAAGTGGTGATGATCGGCGCGATGGTCGCCTTCACGGTCATCAACGCGCTCGCCGGCGGCAGCCTGCCGCCGCTCGCGATCGTGCTGATCGGCGCGCTGAGCGCGATCCCGGTCTGCATGCTGGTCGGCTATGCGATGGAGCGGCTCGCCTACCGGCCGCTGCGCCGCGCGCCGCGCCTCGCCCCGCTCATCACCGCCATCGGCATCTCGATCATCCTGCAGAATCTCGCGATGCTGATCTGGAGCCGCAACAACCTGCCCTTCCCGCAGATCATCGAGAACCGCACCTTCACCCTGCTCGGTGCCACCATCAGCAGCGTGCAGATCGCGATCGTCCTGACCTGCCTCGCGATGATGGCGGGGCTCGCGCTGCTCGTGTATCGCACGCCGCTCGGCACGGCGATGCGCGCCACGGCGCAGAACCCGCAGGTCGCCGGTCTGATGGGCGTCGACGTGAATCGCGTCATCGCCGCAACCTTCGTCATCGGCGCGGCACTCGGTGCGGTTGCCGGCGTGCTGTTCGGTACCTACTACGGCATCGTGCAGTACACGTTCGGCTCGCTGCTCGGCCTGAAGGCGTTCTCGGCCGCCGTGCTCGGCGGCATCGGCAACATTCCCGGCGCGATGCTCGGCGGCATCCTGCTCGGGCTGGTGGAGGCGCTCAGCGCGGGCTACGTCGGCGACCTTACCGACCTGTGCAGCTATCGCTGGCTGGCGGAGCTGATGAGCGAGCGCTGCGCGGACGGCGAACATTTCATCCTGTTCGGCTCGAACTACCAGGATGTCTTTGCGTTCATCGTGCTGATCCTGGTGCTCGTCTTCCGCCCGCAGGGCCTGCTCGGCGAGCGGGTGGGAGACCGCGCGTGAGGGCGCCGGCGCGCGTCTGGATAGGCGCAGCGCTGGTCGGCTGCGCGCTGCTCGCAATGCCGTTCGCGCTGGCGTACGCCGGTACCGCCTGGGTGCGGATCGCGAACTTCGCCATTCTCTACGTCATGCTGGCGCTCGGCCTGAACATCGTGGTCGGCTTCGCCGGGCTGCTCGACCTCGGCTACATCGCCTTCTACGCGGTCGGCGCGTACGTCTACGCGCTGCTGGCGAGCCCGCAGTTCAATCTGCACCTGCCGTTCTGGATCATCCTGCCCATCGGCGCGGCGGTCGCCGCGCTTTTCGGCGTACTCCTCGGCACGCCGACTCTCAAGCTACGCGGCGACTACCTTGCCATCGTCACGCTCGGCTTCGGCGAGATCATCCGCATCTTCCTCAACAACCTGTCGCGGCCGGTGAACATCACCAACGGGCCGCAGGGCATCGCCGGCATCGATCCCTTCTCGTTCGGCGCTTTCAGCTTCGCCAAGCCGGAAACCTTTCTCGGGCTGAATTTCAGCGGGCCGGTCAAGTACTACTACCTGCTGCTCGCGCTCGCAATCGGCGTCATCGTCGTCAATATCCGTCTGCAGAACTCGCGCATCGGCCGCGCCTGGGAGGCGATCCGCGAGGACGAGACCGCGGCGCGCGCCATGGGCATCGATACGACGCGTCTCAAGCTCCTCGCCTTCGCCATGGGGGCGAGCTTCGGCGGCCTCGCCGGCGGCATGTTTTCGGCGATGCAGGCCTTCATCTCGCCGGAGAGCTTCGTCCTGGTCGAGTCGATCATGGTCGTGTCCATGGTGGTGCTGGGCGGCATGGGTCACATCTGGGGCGTGGTGGTGGGCGCGGTGCTGCTCTCCTTCGTGCCGGAGATCCTGCGCTGGACGGTGGCGCCCATGCAGGAGGCGCTGTTCGGGCGGCAGCTGATCGAACCCGAAGTGATCCGCATGCTGATCTTCGGGCTCGCGCTGGTCCTCGTCATGCTGTTCCGCCCGGCCGGGCTGCTGCCCTCGGCGGTGCGCAAACGCGAGCTCGCCGCGAGCGGCGAGGCGCCGCTGGTCGACGCGCGGCTGTGAGCGCGCTGCTCGAAGCGAAGGCGCTCGGCAAGCGCTTTGGCGGCGTGCAGGCGCTCGGCGACGTTTCCTTCGCGATCGAGCGCGGCCAGATCTACGGCCTGATCGGCCCGAACGGCGCCGGCAAGACCACGCTGTTCAACCTGCTCACCGGCATCTACGCGCCCGACAAGGGCTCGTTTCGCTTCGACGGCCGCGATATCTCGGGGCTCGCGCCCGATCGCATCGCCGCGGCCGGCATCGCGCGCACGTTCCAGAACATCCGCCTGTTCGCTAACCTTTCGGCGCTCGAGAACGTGATGATCGGCCGCCACGTGCGCACACACGCGGGGGTGCTGGGCGCCGTTCTGCGCACGAAGCGCACCTTGCTGGAAGAGAAGGACATCGAGCGGCGGGCGCTCGAGCTGCTCGACTACGTCGGCATCCGCGCGCGCGCCAACGACGCCGCGGGCAACCTGCCTTACGGCGACCAGCGACGGCTCGAAGTGGCGCGCGCTCTCGCGACCGAGCCGCAGCTCCTCGCGCTCGACGAGCCGGCCGCCGGCATGAATCCGACCGAGCGCCAGGCGCTGGGCGCCCTGGTGAAGCGCGTACGCGGGGACGGGGTGACGATCCTGCTCATCGAGCACGACGTGCGCCTGGTGATGAACGTCTGCGACCGCGTGCTGGTGCTCGATTACGGCGAGCGCCTCGCGGAGGGTCCGCCGGCCGAGGTGCAGCGCGATCCGCGCGTGATCGAAGCCTATCTCGGAGCCCCGCGTGCTGCTTGAGCTGCGCGGCCTCGAGGTGCGCTACGGCGGTATCCGAGCCGTGAAGGGCGTCGATCTGCAAGTAGCCGAAGGCGAGCTTGTGTGTCTGATCGGCGCCAACGGCGCCGGCAAGTCCTCCACGCTGAAGGCGATTTGCGGCCTGGCGCCCGTGCATGCCGGCTCGGTCCGCTACGCCGGCGCCGACACGACGCGCGCGCGCGTGTACGAGCTGCCGCGGCGCGGCCTGGTGATGGTGCCCGAAGGCCGCGGCATATTCCCGCAGCTCACGGTGGAGGAGAACCTTGCGATGGGCGCCTACGCGCACGGCGGCGGCCGCATCGGACAAATGCTGGAGCCGCAGTACACGAGCTTCCCGCGCCTGCGCGAGCGGCGCCGCCAGGTCGCCGGCACGCTGTCGGGCGGCGAGCAGCAGATGCTCGCCATCGCGCGCGCACTGGTGGGCCGGCCGAAAATGCTGCTGCTCGACGAGCCGTCGATGGGCCTCGCGCCGCTGATGGTGGCGAAGATCTTCGACATCGTGCGCGAGATCGCGCGGAGCGGCGTAACCATCCTGCTGGTCGAGCAGAACGCGCGCCTCGCGCTCGAGGCAGCGGGCCGCGGCTACGTCATGGAGTCCGGCTCGATCGCGCTCGCCGGCGCGGCGCGCGACCTGCTCGAGAACGCAAAGGTGAGGGAAGCCTACCTGGGCGAAGGCGCGGGCTCGCCTTAGCGGGGATTCACTCCGCTCCCGCCGCCAGATCGGCCTGCGTGGTGAAGCTGTCGGCGAAGAATTCGTCCTCCGGTAGCTTGCACTGCTGAGTGAAGTCGTGTTTTGCGGCGTCGACCATGACCGGCACGCCGCATGCGTAGACCTGGTGGCCCGACAAATCCGGGAAGTCTTCCATTACGGCGCGGTGCACGAAGCCGGTTCGCCCGCTCCACTGGTCCTCCGGCAATGCGTCGGAGACCACCGGCAAATAGTGGAAGTTTGAATGATTCTCCGCTTTCCACTTCTGCGGCAGATCGTTCAGGTAGAGATCCTTAGGCCGGCGTCCGCCCCAATACAGCGTCATCGGCCGCGTGACGCCTTTGCGCAGCGCGTGCTCGATGATCGACTTGATCGGGGCGAAGCCGGTGCCCGAGGCGACGAACACGATCGGCCTGGACGAATCCTCGCGCAGGAAGAAGGTGCCGAACGGGCCCTCCAGGCGCAGGATGTCGCGCTCCTTCATCTTGCCGAACACGTGGTCGGTGAACTGCCCTCCGGAGACGTGGCGCACGTGGAGCTGGATGAGCTCGTCGTCGTGCGGCGCGTTACCCATCGAGAAGCTGCGGCGCGAGCCGTCCTTGAGCAGGAACTCGACGTACTGCCCGGCGAGAAACTGCAGCCGTTCGTTCGCCGGCAGCCTGAGATAGAGCGCCATCACGTCGTCGGCGAGGCGCTCCATCTTCTGCACGCGGCACGGCAGCGTGCGGATCGGGATGTCGCCTGCGGCGCCGATGGTCCGCGCCTCGATCACGAGGTCGGTAAGCGGCTTCGCCTGGCAGAAAAGCGCCTTGCCCTGGGCTTTTTCTTCCTCGGTCAGGGCTTTCTTCTGGTAGACGCCGTAGTCGACCCGGCCTTCGGCGATTCTGCCCTTGCAGCTGCCGCACGCGCCGTTGCGGCAGCCGTAGGGCAGCATCAGGTTCTGGCGCAGGGCCGCCGTGAGAACCGATTCGCCCTCGTCGACGCCGAATTCGTGACCGCTGGGTTGGACCTTGACCTTACGCATAAAATGCAAGCATGGAACGGCTGCTGATCGCGGGTTTCGGCGATATCGCCCGCCGCGCGGCTTCACGGCTCGAGCGGCGCTTTCAAGTCGTGCCGGTGTCGCGCGCGAACGGATTCGACCTCGACCGGCCGGGCAGCCTTGCGCTCGTCCCGGCGCAGGCGCTGCTCCACTGCGCCCCGCCGCCGGATCAGGGCGCGGCGGACACGCGTACCGTGAACCTTCTGGCCGCTCTTGAAAAGGGCCGCATTCTACCGGCTCGCATCGTCTACGTCAGCACGAGCGGCGTCTACGGCGACTGCGCCGGCGTGCGGGTCGACGAGTCGCGTCCCACGGCGCCGCAAACCGACCGCGCACGCAAGCGGCTGCACGCGGAAACGCAGCTGACCGCGTGGGCCGGTGAGAGAGGCATCGTCCTCGTCGTGTTGCGCGTGCCCGGCATCTATGCAGTCGGCCGGCTGCCGCTGGAGCGGCTGCGCGCGAGAACCCCCGTGCTGAGGAGCGAGGACGATGTCTACACGAGCCACATCCACGCCGATGACCTGGCCGCGATCGTCTGCCGCGCCCTGGACGAGGAGGCGCCCGCCGGCGTTTACAACGCAGCCGACGACACCGAGATGAAGATGGGCGACTGGTTCGACCTTGTCGCCGATTGCCACGCCCTGCCGCGGCCGCCGCGCGTCCCTAGAGAACTTGCAGCCGAGAGAATCCCGGCAGCCTTGCTTTCTTTCATGCAGGAGTCGCGACGGCTGGACAACACACGGCTGAAGAGCGTGCTCGGCATCCGCCTGCGCTACCCGACGGTTCACGAGGGATTGAGCAATGAGCACCCTGCTCGTCTTGACCAACCTGCCTGATCGAGCCGCGGCCGAGAAGCTTGCCGAGCTGCTGATCGAAAAGCAGGTCGCAGCCTGCATCAATATCCTTGCGCCGTGCCGCTCGGTCTACCGGTGGAAGGGCGCCGTGCAACGCGACGAGGAGCATCCGATGCTCATCAAGACCACGCGCGAGCGCTATCCGGCGCTGGAGCAGGCGCTGCGCGCGGGTCATCCCTATGAACTCCCGGAGATCATCGCGGTCCCAATCGAGCGCGGCCTGCCCGCTTACCTCGACTGGGTCGCCACGGAGACCAAAACTTGAAGCGCTTCGTCCTCCTGCTGCTTGGCCTGGCGCTCGCCGCTCCGGCGGTGGCCCAGCTCAAGCTCGGCGCCGGCGCGGACAGCCTTCTCGAACCCGAGAAGGCGTTCCGCTTCTCGGCGCGCGCCCTCGACGCCTCGAGCGTCGAAGTGACCTTCGCCATCGCCGAGGGCTATTACATGTACCGCGAGCGCTTCAAGTTCGCCGCCGACGGCAACCCGGCGGTGCGCCTGGGCGCGGCGGAGTTCCCGCGCGGCGAGTCGCACAAGGACGAGTACTTCGGCGAGACGCAGGTCTACCGCAGGAACGTGCGGATCCGTCTGCCGGTGGAAGGCGAGGGCCGGTTCGATCTCAAGGTGGCGTCGCAGGGCTGCGCCGACGTCGGCGTGTGCTACGTGCCGATGGAGTCGAGCGCGTCGATCCAGCTCGCCGCCGCCGGCGTCGACGAGCGGCCGAGCGTGAGCCAGGCGCCGCCCTGGGTCGACCCGGTTCCCAGGTTTTCGATTTTCGCGAGCGACCTCGACATCCAGCGCCTGTTCGAGGGCAACTTCGCGCTCGTGCTCGGCGGCTTCTTTGTGTTCGGGCTGCTGCTGGCCTTCACGCCGTGCGTCCTGCCGATGATCCCGATCCTGTCCGGCATCATCGCCGGCGAGGGCCGCGACATCGACAAGCTGCGCGCGCTTTCGCTTTCGGTTTCCTACGTCCTTGGCATGGCGCTCGCCTACGCCGCGGCAGGGGTCGCCGCGGCTTTCTCAGGCGTGCTCCTTGCGGCCGCTTTGCAGAACGTGTGGGTCCTCGGCGCCTTCGCGCTCGTCTTCGTACTGCTCGCGCTTTCGATGTTCGGTTTCTACGAGCTGCAGCTGCCGGGCTTTCTGCATCAGCGGCTGCATTCGGCGCATCGCCAGCTTCGCGGCGGGCAGATCGCGTCGGTCGCCGTCATGGGACTGCTCTCCGCGGTCATCGTCAGCCCCTGCGTCGCCGCCCCGCTCGCCGGGGCGCTGCTCTATATTTCCCAGACGCGCGATGTGCTGCTCGGCGGCGCGGCGCTCTTCTCGATGGCGCTCGGCATGGGCGTTCCGCTCATCGTCGTGGGCGTATCGGAAGGTGCGCTCCTGCCGCGCGCCGGCGCGTGGATGACCGGCGTGCGCCGGTTCTTCGGCGTGCTGCTTCTCGCGGTCGCGATCTGGGTGCTTTCGCCAGTACTTCCGCCGATGGTCCAGATGCTCGCTTGGGCGGCGCTCTTCATCGGCTCGGCGATTTTCCTGCGCGCGCTCGACGCGTTGCCGGTGGGCGCCTCGGGCTGGTGGCGGCTGTGGAAAGCAGTCGGCGTCGCTGCCCTCGTGATCGGCGTGGCGCTCCTTGTCGGCGCGCTCTCGGGAAGCCGTGATCCCTTGCGCCCGCTCGCGGGACTGAACAGCAAGACGGCTCCGGTGGCTGCTTCCATGCCTTGGCAGCGCGTTGCTTCGCTCGGTGAGCTCAGCGAGAGGCTCAAGGCGCCCGGCAAGCCGGTGATGCTGGACTTCTATGCCGACTGGTGCGTCTCCTGCAAGGAGATGGAATCCTTCACCTTCTCCGATCCGAAGGTCCGGGCGCATCTCGACGGGCTGCTGCTTCTTCAGGCCGACGTGACGGCGAACAACGAAGCCGACCGCGCGCTGCTCAAGCGCTTCTCGCTCTTCGGGCCGCCCGGAATCGTCTTCTTCGACGCGCAGGGGCGCGAGATCAGGGGCCTGCGGGTGATCGGCTACCAGAACCCGGAACGGTTCCTGAAGACGCTTTCGCTAGCC
>DASYPG010000123.1:0-3444 GCA_036006885.1 Burkholderiales bacterium
TCGTACGGAATGCTTTCCAGGCTGTACGGGTGGCCCACGAAGTTTGCCGTCGGGCCCCACAGCAGCGCGTGATCGTCCTTCGCCTGGATGACGGCGTTGATGGCGATGACACCGTCGCCGCCGGGACGGTTCTCCACGACGACGGCCTGGCCCCACAGCTTGGTGAGGCGGTCTGCGTAGAGGCGCGCGCCGATGTCGGCGCCCGAGCCGGGACCGAGCGAAAGGATGAACCTGACCGGGCGCTGCGGCCAGCCCTGGGCGAGCGCGGGGAATGCAGCAACGGCAAGCCCGATGCAGAGAGCTGCACGGGAAGCTGCATGGAAAACTGCACGGGCGAAGTTTTTCATGGTGTTTACTATACTTGCCGGAGGACTGAATGATAAACAGGATCGGCATTCTCGGGCTCGGCAAGATGGGCGCGCCCATGGCGCGGCACCTGCTCGCCAAGGGCTACCGCGTCGCCGGCTACGACCCGCTCGAGCCGGCGCGCGGCAACGCCCGTGCGCTCGGGGTGGCGGTGCTCGGTTCTCCGCGCGAAGTGGCGCGCTCGAGCGAGCTCGTGATCGTCGTCGTGGGTTTCGATCAAGAGGTTGAAGCGACCCTCTTCGGCGAGAACGGAGTGGTTGAGTCGGCGCCAAGTGGCCTCGTGGTCGCGCTTGCCTCGACGGTCGCGCCGCGCTACGCGGGGCGGCTCGCCGAGCGCCTGCGCGAGCGCGGTGTAGTGCTGCTCGACATCCCGCTCGCGCGCGGCGAAGCGGCCGCGCTCGCCGGCAAGCTCCTCATCTACGGCGCCGGGGATGAATCCGTTTTCGAAGCCTGCCGGCCGGCGTTCGGCGCCTTCGCCTCGGACATCTTTCACCTCGGCGCGGCGGGCGCCGGGCAGGTCGGCAAGATGGTGAACAACCTCATTCTCTGGACGTGCATCGTGGCGAACGACGAAGGCCTCACCCTGGGCGAGGCGCTCGGCGTCGACCGGGCGCGCCTGCAGGCGGCCCTGCACCACGGCAGCGGGCAGAACTGGGCGATGGACCACAGCGCCGAGCGCTCCGGCATGCCGTGGGCCGAGAAGGACATGAGCATCGTCCTGCACGAGGCCGACCTCGCGCGCGTGAGCCTGCCGCTCTCCGGCACGGTCAAGGAGGCGATCAAGGCCCTCAAGATCCGCATGGGACTAGGCCTGCCGCAGGGTAGTGAATGAGCAGCGCTCGCCTGCTTTCGCTCCCGCTGGGCGTCTTCGCTTTCTTCATGGGAGCGGCGCACGCGCAGTACCCGACGCGGCAGATCACGCTCGTGGTGCCCTACACCGCCGCCAGCGACGCCGATCTCGCCGCGCGCAACCTCGCGGAGTACGCGCCGCGCTACCTCGGCGGCCAGAAGATCGTGGTGCTGAATCAGCCGGGGGCTTCCGGCGCGATCGGCACCCAGGCGGTGCGCAACGCTTCATCGGACGGCCACACGCTGCTCCTCGCGCGCACCGCTTCGCTCGTGATCCTCCCCGCCACCGACCGCAAGACCCCGTACCAGTGGAGCGACTTCACGCTGCTCTCGACGATGGAGATCAATCCGATCGTCTGCGCCGTCAGGGCCGACTCGCCCTACTTTACGATGCCCGGCCTGGTCGAGGACATCCGCAAGCGCCCGGGCAAGCTCAACTTCGCTACCGTGGGCGCCGGCACGATCCAGAACTTCGGGCCGCAGTACCTGTTTTCGCTGGTCGGCCTGCCGAAGGATGCCGCGGTGGGCATTCCATACAAGGGATCGGGCGAGCTGATCGCGGCGCTTCTTGCCGGCGACGTCCAGTTCGCCTGCAGTAACCTCGGGACGCTGCTCGGCCCCTTCGGGGCGGGCAAACTGCGGCCGCTCATGACCACGACGCGCAAGCCGCCGAAGGACCTGCCCGGGGTGCCGACCGCCCGCAGCCTCGGCTGGCGCGAGATGGAGAACCTCGTCGGCTGGTCGGCGCTTGCCGGGCCCCGCGGCCTGCCGCGCGAGGTAGTCGAGCGCTGGAGCAAAGTGATGGAGCGGCTCGCGCGCGACCCCGACTGGATCGCGGGCAACGAGAAGCTGGGCGGCGTGCCGGCGGTGCGCACCCCGGCGCAAACCGAGGAATTCGTGCGCGCGCAGTTCGCGCTGTACTTCAAGCTCGCGATGCGCCTGGGCATGAGGGAATAACCGAGCGAACAGATGCGGTTTTTCGACATCGGCGCGAATCTCTCCCATGCGGCGTTTTCGCAGGATCTGCCGCAAACGATCGAGCGGGCGCGGCAGGCCGGGGTGACGCGGATCGTGGTCACCGGCACCACGGTGGACGAAAGCATGGCCGCGATCCGCGTCGCCGAGGGGTTCGACCTCCACGCGACCGCGGGCGTGCATCCGCACCATGCACGCGACTGCGGCCCGCAGACCATTCCCGCGCTGCGCAGCCTCGCCGCGCATCCCCGCATCGTCGCGATCGGCGAATGCGGCCTCGACTTCAACCGCAACTACTCGCCGCATCCCGACCAGGAAAAATGGTTCGTCGCGCAGCTCGAACTTGGTCTGTCTTTGGGGAAGCCGCTTTTTCTGCACTCCCGCGACGCGCACCCGCGGTTCTACGAGATCCTCAAGCACCATCGGGTGAAGCAGGCGGTGGCGCACTGCTTCACCGGGGAGCGCGACGAATTGCGCGCGTATCTGGAGCTCGACCTCTACGTCGGAATCACCGGCTGGATCTGCGACGAGCGCCGCGGGCGGCACCTGCTGGACCTCGTCAAGGAAGTCCCGAGGGACAGGCTCCTGCTGGAGACCGACTCGCCCTATCTCACGCCGCGCGACCTCAAGCCGCAGCCCAAGGCGCGCCGCAACGAGCCCGCCTTCCTGCCGCACATCGCGCGCAGCGTGGCGCGCGCGCTCGGCCGCCCGATCGAGGACCTCGCCGCCGACACGACGCGCAACGCCAACCGGTTCTTCGGCCTGCATGAACCTGGTACAGCTGCTTCTGCGCAGCGCCCGCTGGCTGCCTGAGCGGCCGGCGCTCGCCCTCGGCTCTGTGCCGGTGCGCTCCTACCGGGAGATGGCGCAGCGCGTAAGCAGGATAGCTTCTGGTTTCAACAAGAAATTGAACCTGCAACGGGGAGATCGGGTCGCGCTCGCGATGAAGAACTGCCCCGAGTTCTACGAGGTGCTGTTCGCCTGCTGGCACGCCGGCATGACCGCGGTGCCGATGAACGCCAAGCTGCACGCCAAGGAGTTCGCCTACATCCTCGAGAACTCGGGCGCGAAAGTCTGCTTCGTGAGCCCGGATCTCGCCCCGGCAATCCCAAGCGGTATTGCCATGGATGAAAATCTGTTGGCGGACGAGGCCGTTCCCGCAGAAGTAGAACCAGACGACCCGGCGTGGCTTTTCTACACCAGTGGCACCACCGGGGTTCCCAAGGGGGCGGTGCTCACCCACCGCAACATGCT
>DASYPG010000124.1:0-5329 GCA_036006885.1 Burkholderiales bacterium
CTTATGAGACGTTGCGCGACAAGGAAAAGCGCGCCGCCTACGACAGCCTGGGAAGCGGCTTTCGGCCGGGGCAGGATTTCCGCCCGCCGCCCGACTGGTTCGAGCGCTTCGGCGGCGGCCGCGGCGAGGACCTGGGCGGCGTCGACCTCTCGGACCTGTTCGAGTCGCTCGGCGCCTTCGGCCGCGCCACCGGCTTTGGCCGCGGCCGCGGCGGCGGACGGCACGGACCCGCCATGGCCTTTCCCGGCGAGGACCACGAAGCGGCCGTGCGCCTCACGTTGGACGAAGCGTTCCGCGGCGCCGAGCGCACGGTCCAGCTCGACGGCCGCAGCTTCACCGCGCGCATTCCGGCCGGCGCCACCGACGGCCAGCGGCTGCGGCTGCGCGGCAAGGGCGGTCCGGGGACGAACGGCGGCGCCCCAGGCGACCTCTACCTGCAGATCCATCTCGAGCCGCACCCGCTCTACCGGGTGAGCGGCCACGACCTCGACCTCGAGGTCCCGCTCGCCCCGTGGGAAGCGGCGCTCGGCGCGCAGGTCGAGATTCCGACGATGACCGGGCGCGTCACCATGAAGGTTCCGGCCGGCGCCAAGGCCGGGCAGAAGCTGCGCCTGGCCGGCAAGGGGCTGCCGCAGCCCGGCGGCGGCGCCGGCGACCTCTACGCCGTGCTCAGCATCGAGGCGCCCAACCCGCTGACCGAACCGGAGAAAAAGCTGTTCGAGGAGCTGCGCGGGGTATCGCGCTTCAATCCGCGGACGCGCTTCGACGCCTGACAGGCATGGACCTTGCGGGAGGCATTCCCATGGCACTCACACCTCAGCAGAGCCAGGAATTGAAAGCCATCGTCGATGAGCGGCGCGGCGCGCTGCTGCGCGAGCTCGGGCAGGATCTCGACCGGATGCGCACCGACGGGCTCGACCAGGTCGTCGGCGCAGTGCCCGATCCCGGCGACGAGTCGGTGCAGAGCCTGATCCAGGACCTGGACCAGGCGGAGGCTTCGCGCGATCTCGCCGAGCTTCGCACGCTCGATGCCGCGCGCGCGCGCCTGGACGACGGCAGCTATGGCGTCTGCACCAACTGCAGCCAGGACATCGGCTTCGAGCGGCTGCGCGCCAATCCCGGCGCCGAGCGCTGCATCCGCTGCCAGACGCAGTTTGAAAAAACGCACGGCACTGCGGTCCGCACGACTCTCTAAGCCTTGAGCACGCACTTCTCGTAGAGCGCCGGAAAGGCATTCTGCGGGTCGTACTTCGCCTTCAGTTTCCGGTAGGTCTCGCCGCCGTAAAGGCGCTCGAACTCGTCGCGCGGAAAGTAGCTGTCGGAGTAGAGCGACTTGATGCCGCCGAGCTCGACCACCTTGCGCTCGATCATGCGGTTGAAGTGCCCCGGCGGGTGCGCCTCGCGCGTGCGCTTCACGTCCCAGAAGCCGAAATTCACGTACCAGCCTTCGCGCATGGGATAGAGCGAGAAGTCGTGTCCCGCGCCCGGCCCGATGGGGCAGATCCACAGCGGCCACAGCCCGACCTCGCGCGCGAAGAACTGCAGGAACTCGGCGGCGCGCCCGATCGGGATGTCCACGTCCTGGATCACCGACTCCGAGTGCAGGCCGAGCAGGCGCTCGACCTTCCTGGACACGCCGACGCGGCTGTTCCAGCGCATGATCTTGGTGTACTGGCGCGATCCCAGCCGCTTCCTGCCGTAGAGGAACTTGCGCACGAACCGGTTCTGCGCCAGCACGTTCTTCGAGCACCAGAACCAGTCCGTGTCCCAGCGCCAAAGATAGTCATGCACAGTCAGGTAGTCGTCGTGACGCTGCGGAATCGAACGGTAGTAGATGCGCTCGAAGGTGTAATCGCTGACGTACGGCGCCTTGTCCACGAAGTGCGCCAGGGTGATGAACATCTTGTCGGGCGCGAACACGGTGCCGTCGACGAAGTCGGCGTCGCGCGCGTTGAGGCGCCGCTCGAGCTCCTTGAAGTAGATGCGGCCGTCGAAATAGTCGAGGTGGAAGAGGTGCACGTAGGGCTTCACCGGCAGCGTCTTCGCCTTCACCCGCAGCGCGTAGCCGAGGGTGCCGTACGAGTTGGGGAAGCCGAAGAAGAGGTCCGCGTGCTCGTTGGTCGGCGTGCAGGTGACGACGCGGCCGTCGCCGAGCAGTACATCGAGCTCGAGCACCGTGTCGTGCACCAGCCCCTGGCGGTGCGACGACGATTCGATTCCCACGCCCGCGAGCGCGCCGCCGAGCGTGATGGTCTTGAGCTGCGGAACCACCGCGGGCATCACGCCCTGCCGCAGGCAGGCCGCGACCAGCGCCTCGTAGGTCACCATGCCCTCGGCCTCGACCCAGCCGGCCTGCGGGTCGACCGCGAGCACGTCGCGGAAGGCGCTCACGTCGAGCCGGCGGCGTTCGCGCGCCGCCCGGTCGCGGAAGAGATTGGAAGTCTCTTTTTTTAGAGCAAGCGCGCCGCTTCCCTGCCTAAGCTGCGCGATCAGCGCTTCTTTTTTCCTGGTATGCGGGTTGGCGCTCGTAGAGGAAGTCCCGGGTCATGGGGTAGCTCGTGCTCGAGACATTGCCCTTGGAGAACACGATCTGGAAAAGGTGGGTGCGGCTCGCCTGCGAGCGGAACATCTCGGCGCAGCCGTAGAGGTACACGCGCCAGATGCGGCGGAAGCGCTCGTCGAAGCGCTGCGGGTCGAGGGCGCGGATGCGCTCCCAGTTGCGGTCGAAGCGCTCGGCCCACACGTCGAGCGTGAGCGCGTAGTGGCGGCGCAGATTCTCGATGTCGAGCACCTCGAGCCCGGCCCGTTCCATCTCCACGATCACCTCGGCCAGGCTCGGGATCCAGCCCCCGGGAAACACGTACTTGCGGATGAAGAAGTCGGTTTCGGTGCGTCCGACGTGGCCGATGAAGTGGATCAGGCCGAGCCCCCCCGGCTTGAGCAGGTCCGCGTGGGAGCGGATCACCTCGCCGAGCTGGTCGCGTCCGGCGTGCTCCAGGCAGCCGATGCTCACCACCTTGTCGAACTGCTTGGAGCCTGTTCCGACGCTTGTTGCGAGGTTGGTCCTGAAGTCGGCGTGCATCTGCACCGCAGTCTTGATGCCGAACTTCTCGATCTGCCGGCGCGCATGCTCGGCCTGCGCGCCGGTGGTGTTGATGCTCGTGATGTTCACGCCGTATTGCATCGCGGCGTGCATGAGGAAGCCGCCGAAGCCGCTGCCGATGTCGACCACCTCCTCGCCCGGCTTGAGCAGCACCTTGCGCGCGACATGGTCGGCCTTTGCGCGCTGCGCCTCTTCGAGCGTCTTCACCCCCTCGCCCCAGTACGCGCAGGTGTAGAACATGTATGGATCGTCCAGCCAGAGCTTGTAGAACTCCGGCGGCAGCGCGTAGTGAAACTCGGCGTTGCGGTTCGCGCGCGGGCGGCTCGCGTTGGCGTGCAGGAACTCGTGCCAGCGGTTGCGCACGCGCACCAGCCAAGTCGGGTCGTCGGCGCGGCCTTCCATGCCGGCCGCGAGCGCCCTGGCCAGGCTTCCGTCGATATCGAGATCGCCGTCGAAGTAGGCCTCGAGCATCCCCACGTGGCCGTAGAGCGCCGCGCGCCGCAGCGCGCGCTCGCTCACCGAGAGCGTGAACACCGGCGGGCTCTCGGAGTTGCGGTACTCGGCGCCGTCGGGAAAGCGCACCCGGAACGGCGTCGCCGTGTTGGCCCCGACCCGCTCGATCAGCGCCCTAAATGCGCCTGGCATGTGCCGATTTTACCGTCAGGATCGCCTCCAGCAGCCGCTGTTCCGATTTAGCCCCGAACCCCCCCAGGCTGCGCAGGCGGCCGCTGCGCACCGCCCGCTCCAGCTCCTCGAGCGAGCCGACGCCCAGCTCGCGGTAGAACAGGCGCACCCGCTTGGGTCCGACCCCCGGCAGCCGCAGGAGCTCAAGGATCCCGGCCGGGTAGTCCTTACGCAGCTTCTCCAGGGTCTTGCTCGTCCCGGTGTCGTGGATCTCGCGGATCTTCGCCGAGAGCTCGGCGCCGATGCCCGGCATCCTGGGCAGGGGCTCGCCCGCGGCTAGCAGCGCCGGGATGTCGTAGCCGGTCGAGCGCAGCTCGCGCTCCGCGTTGCGGTAGGCGAGGACGCGGTAGGTGTTCTCGTCGCCGAGCTCGAGCAGGTCGGCGATCTCGCCGAACACCCGGGCGATGTCCTCGTTGGTCATGCGCCGGACGAACCATCGCGCTCAGGTAGGTCCATCACGCGCTCGCTGGTTGAATGACTTGCCATGAAATCGGTCAATTTTGCCAGCGTTCTCTTCATTGCCACGGCGCTAGGGCTGTGGGCCTGCCAGCACTCCGTCCCGACCGAAAAAGTCGCGAGTGCACTGACGAGGACGATGGCGAGGTAAGGTGCGCATCCGCCAAACGGCGCATGACGCGTGGCCAGCTACTTGCAAGAGCAAAGCCAGCGGCGGGTCGAAAGGAAAGTACGGCGTCATGAAGATTTGCGTGTACGGATGTCCCGGCCGGGGCGGCCAAGCCGAGCCCCACGTGTTCTACCTCGGCACGCGACGGCTGCCGGTCGTCGCGATCCTCGACCGATGGCACGACGCCTCCCACCGCTACTTCGAGGTCAAGGCCGACGACGGTCGCTGCTTCCTTCTGCGCCATGCCCCGGCAACCGATCACTGGGAGCTCGCGGGCGTCTACCGCGCGCACAAGCCGCTGCGGCCGCGCGTCGCCGCCATCCGCGCGTAGCGGGCGCGCCGCCCGGCGCGCCTGATTAAAATCGGGGTCTGGCCCCGACTTCCCACTACCTTCAGCCGCTGCTCGCGCCGCGCAGCGTGGCGCTCGTCGGCGCCACCGAGCGCGCGGGCGCGTTAGGCAGCATCGTCTTCCGCAACCTCGCGGCTGGAGGCTTGCGCGGGGGGCTGTACCCGGTCAACCCCAAGCATGCGAGCGTGCACGGACAGCGCGCGTATCCGCGCCTCGCCGAGCTGCCCGCTCGGCCCGACCTCGCCGTCATCGTCACGCCCGGACGCACCGTCCCGGGACTCCTCGACGAGGCCGGCACCCAGGGCATCAAGGCCGCCATCGTGCTTTCGAGCGGCTTTGCCGAGGCGGGTCCTGCCGGAGCGGCGCTGCAAGAGGAGATGCTCGCCGCGGCGCGCCGCCATGGCGTGCGCATCCTCGGGCCGAATTGCCTGGGGGCGATGCGCACCGACACCGGGCTCAACGCGACCTTCGCGCGCAAGCCCGCCCGCGCCGGCAACCTCGCCGTGGTGTCGCAGTCGGGCGCGATCTGCGGCGCGCTCCTCGACTGGGCGGACCGCGCGGGCGTGGG
>DASYPG010000125.1:0-1911 GCA_036006885.1 Burkholderiales bacterium
CGCCAGTACGGCTGGGCGACCTGCGTGTGGGTGAACGAGAAAAAGGACGGCAAGTTCGCCGGCCCCTATCCCATGACCTTCTTCTTCCGCGACGAGAAGATCGTGGCGGTGAACGGTGGGCCGGATGAGGGCGGTATGGTCGCCTCGCGCTACGCGCGCGAGCAGTGCGCGCAGCTCGCCGGGTAAATCTCTACTCGGGATTCAACCGGAAGAGCCGCGCGGCGTTGTCGCGCCCGATCTTCCTGCGGTCGTCCTCGCTGATCGGCGCGGCATCGAACCACTTTGCGGCGTGGTCGATGTTCTCGAACGGCCAGTCGGTGGAAAACAGAATCCGGTCCGCGCCGATCTCGAGCATTGCGCCGAGCAGGCTCTGGGTGCGGAAGTTGCCCGACGTGGTGAGATAGAAGTTTTCCTGGAAATACTCGCCCAGCTTCTTCTTCGCCGGGTAGCGCGGCGGCTGGTGCGTCCAGGCGTTGCGGTGGTCGACGCGCCAGATGCTGTAGGGCAGGCCCTCGCCCAGATGGCCCAGGATGATCTTCAGCCGGGGGTGGGCGTCGAACAGGCCCGACGCCATGAGCCGAAGCGCGTGCACCGCGGTCTCCTGGCCGAACGCCCAGGTCGGCCCGAGCAGCCACGGATGGCCTTCGTAGATCTGGGCCGCAACCGGCAGCGGATTGCGCGGATGCAGGTAGAACGGCACATCGAGCTTCTCGCACTCGGCCCAGAAATCCCGGTAGCGGGCATCGTCGAGATAAACCATGGACTCTTTTTCTTTTATTTGAGAAAACCCATTCACGAGCGCGCCGCGGAACCCCAGCTCCTTCACGCAGCGCTCGAGCTCGCGCGTGGCGCCGTCGGGGTCCTGCATGGCGAGGGCGGCCAGCCCTTGGAAGCGCCGCGGACGCTTGCGCACCTCCTCGGCGAGAAAATCGTTGGCGCGCCGGGCAATCGCCGTCGCGCGCGCCGGGTCCGGGAGCGCCTGCACCGCCGGGGCGTTGAGCGAGAGCAGCATGAGCTCCATGCCGTTCTCGTCCATCTGCCTCAGGCGGTAGTCCTGGATGTCGAGGAGGCGCTTTTCGAGCTCGGGCCAGACTGCGTCGCCGAGGAATCCCTTGGAATCCGAGAGCGTCTCGGGAATCGCGAAATGCTCTTCCAGCCCGATCTTGCCTTGCATGCGCCACCTCCTCCTTGGAGTCGGCGCATATTACCCGGCGTTGCCCTTGCTAGCGGAAGCGGTCCAGCATGCTCGGGTTCGGGCGCGACGCGAGCAGCGTGATCATCGCTCCGAACACCATGCCGAGGCCGAATCCGACGCCCACGGCGCTCCAGGGATTCTGCTGCACCGTGCGGTCGGCGTAGGTTGCGGCCTCGCGGGCGCGCTGGGAGGCCGTGTTCACGTACTGCTCCATGGTCGCGCGCACGTTGCGCAGCCGCTCCTCGTTTGAGGTCGGCATTTCATCCACGCTGCTCGGGACCTTGTTCGTCTGGGCGTATTCCATTGTCTTCCCTTTGAATGGTGACGCCGGGACGCAGCAAACGCCGTGCCTGAAGAGAATTCGGGGTCAGAGCCCGATCTTGTTTTCGCGTACGCAAAAACGAGATCGGGCTCTGACCCCGAATTCGTCTTACGGCGTCCCGATGTAGTCGCGCTTGCCGAGCTCGACGCCGTTGGCGCGCAGGATGTCGTACGCGGTGGTGACGTGGAAGTAGAAGTTCGGGTAGGCGAAGCCGAGCAGGTACTGGATGCCGGTATAGATGACGTCCTTGCCACCCAGGCGCAGCGTCACCTGCCGCTCCTCGCTGCCGTCGATCCGCTCCGGCGACACCGACAGCATGAAGTCGATGGTCTTCGCGATGCGCTGCTTGAGATCGGCGAGCGTGTGCTCGGTGTCCTCGTGCTTCGGGATGTCG
>DASYPG010000126.1:0-8969 GCA_036006885.1 Burkholderiales bacterium
GTGCGCCCGAGATAGCGCGCCGCGAACGAGGGCGTCGGCACGCGGTCGGCGGCGCGCTTGAAATGGCGGGAAGCATCCACGACGTTCATTGCAGTTCTCCGTAGGCGCTGCGGAAGAGCTCGGCAAAGGCCGGCGCGTGGCGCTCGAGCAGCATGTCGGAGCCGTCAGCGGCATCGGGGCCGAAGTAGGTCTCGGCGTGCGCCGCGAGCGCGCACCAGCGCAGCGCCGCGACGCCCGAGCGCTGCCAGCCCACCCCGGGCACGAAGAGCTTCACGCGACCCTCGAAGAGCCGCGGCCGGTAGCGGCGCACCGCGGCGACGGTCGCCTGCTCGACCAGCGCTCGGCGCGCGAGCACCGGGTCGGCGGCGCGCTGGCGCCCCGCGTCGAGGCGCGCTCGGCGCTCGTCGAGCTCCGCGGCGACGTAGCGCCGGCGCTCGCGCCAGGACCGCGCCGCGAGCTCGCGGGCGTGCCGGCCAACGCGCTCGACCTGTCGTGCGAGCCCGTTCCAGAGTTGCGCACGGCGGGTGAAGTACACGGGATGGGGGCAGCCGAACAGGGCGAGGAAGCGAACCTCGGTGCCGCCGCGCGCGAGCTCGCGCGCGAGCTCGAAAGCGGTTGCGCCGCCGGCGCAGAAGCCGGCGACGATGCACGGGCCCTGCGCGCCCGCGGCGCGGATCTGGCCGGCGAAGTAGGCGGCGAGGTCCTCGACGCGCGTGAACGGCGCGCGCCCGCCGTCGAGCCCCGGCGGCTGCAGCCCGAAGAACGGCTGGTCGCTGCCCAGAGCGCGCGCCAGCGCGCGGTAGCAAAACACGTCGCCGTTGTGGCCGGGCACCCCGTAGACGGGCGCGCGGCTGCCGCCGCGCTGCAACGGCACTAACGCCTGCGCCTGTGCGGCAAGTGCCTGCGCCGAGGACAGGAGCTCCAGCACGTCGTTCTTGTGGCGCTGCAGCTCGGCACGCAGTTCAGGCGTGAACGCCCCGGCCGGCGCGCTGCAGCGCAGCTCGCTGCCCACGACGCGGACCTGGATGTCGCGGCGGCGCAGCTCGGAAAGCAGGGCCGCCGCGCTCACAGCACGATTTCCTCGCGCTCGCCGCCGCCGCTCGCTGCCGGCAGGGCCGCGAGCGAAGCGAGGCCGTCGATCGCCGGCGCGAGCTGCGCCACGGTGGGCTGCTCGAAGAGGTTGCGCAGCACCAGATTGACGCCGAACGCCTCGCGGATGCGCGTGAGCGCCTTCATCGCGAGCAGCGAATGCGCGCCGAGGTCGAACACGTCGTCGTCGACTCCGACCTGATCGACCTTGAGGAGCTCGCTCCAGATCGCGGCGAGAGCGCGCTCGGTCTCGGTGCGTGGGGCCACGTAATCGGTGGTGCGCTCCTGGGCCTCGGCAGGAAGGGCGGCGAGCGCCTGGCGATCGATCTTGCCGTTCGCGGTGAGCGGCAGCTTCTCCAGCAGCACGATGGCCGAGGGCACCATGTACTGCGGCAACCTCGCTTTGAGGTTTTCCCGCAGGAAAGAAGAACTCAGTGGCTCAGCAAACGGGGAAAAGCCGGTTTGCTCGCTGCCGACAAAGGCGACCAGCTGCTCGTCGCGCAGCAACACCACGGCGTCTTGCACCCGTTCCTCCTCGCGCAGCGCGGCCTCGATTTCGCCGAGCTCGACGCGGTAGCCGTGGACCTTGACCTGGTGATCGCCGCGGCCGCAGAACTCGATGTCGCCCTCGGGCAGCAGGCGGCCGAGGTCGCCGGTGCGGTACATGCGCGCCTGCGGATCCGCGCTGAACGGATCGCGCACGAAGCGCTCGGTGCTCAGCTCGGGACGGTTCAGGTAGCCGCGCGCGACCTGGAGGCCGGCGATGCAGATCTCGCCTTTCTCCCCGGCCGCGACCGGGCGGCCCTGCTCGTCGAGGAGATGGATCCGGGTGTCCGGCAGCGGCCGGCCGAGCGGCAGGTTGCGCGACGCCGTGCTCGGCAGCTCGGCGCCGACGCGATAGGTGAGCACGCCGACGGTGGTTTCGGTGGGGCCGTAGTGGTTGTAGATCACGCACTGCGGCGCCGCCGCGCGCAGCCGCTCGACCCATTCCAGGCGCGAGGCCTCGCCGCCGAGGATCAGGCGCCGCGCCGGCATGAGCTCCTCCGGCCGGCCGCCGCTTTGCAGCGCCGCCAGGTGCGAGGGCACGATCTTCAGCACGTCGATGCGATTCGCGCGCAGGTACTCGGCGAAGAGCGCGCGGCTCTCGACGCGCTCCTGGGCGACGACGTGCAGGCAGCCGCCGGTAGCGAGCGCGGGAAAGATGACCGTGTTGCCGAGATCCGCCGCGATGGTCGACACCGTCGCGTGCGCCATTCCCGGCTCGAGCTGCAGGCGCTCGGCCACGCCGCGCACGTAGCGCACGATGTTGCGGTGCTCGATGCCCACGCCTTTCGGCTGCCCGGTCGAGCCGCTCGTGTAGATGACGTAAGCCAGGTTCTCGGCGTTCACGCCGGTATCGCCGGGTGCGCCATCGGCGTTCTTCCAGTCGATCTCGTCGACGCGAACGAGCTCGGCGCCGCTCGAGGAAAGTTTGCTTGCCAGAGCGGATTGCGTGAGCACGAGCTTCACCCCGGCGTCGGAAACCATGAACGCGAGGCGCTCGGGCGGGAAGGCGACGTCCATCGGCACGTAGGCCGCGCCCGCCTTGAGCACCGCGAGGATCGCGACCACCATCTCGAGGGAGCGCCCGACGCAGAGGCCGACCCGCGCCTCGGGTCCGGCGCCGAGTCCGCGCAGGCGAGCGGCAAGGGCGTTCGCGCGGCGCTCGAGCTCGCGGTAGGTGAGGCGCTCGCCTTCGAAAGCGAGCGCCTCGGCGTCGGGGGTGCGCCGCGTCTGGGCCTCGATCAGGTGGTGCAGGCAGTTCATAGCGACCAAGCGATCAACTCCTTCATGATCTCGTTCGAGCCGGCGTAGATGCGCTGCACGCGGCTGTCGGCCCACATGCGCGCGATTGGATATTCGGTCATGTAGCCGTAGCCGCCGTGCAGCTGGAGGCATTCGTCGATGATCTGGCACTGGGTCTCGGTGAGCCAGTACTTGGCCATCGCCGTGCTCGGCTCGTCGAGCTGGCCGGCGATGGAGCGCGCGATGCAGCTGTCGACGAACACGCGGCCGATCTGCGCCTTGGCGCGGCATTCGGCGAGCTTGAAGCGCGTGTTCTGCAGGTCGAAGAGCGGCTTGCCGAACGCCTTGCGTTCCTTCGCGTAACGCGTGGTGATGACGATCGCCTGCTCCGCCGAGGCCACCGCGCCCAAGGCGATCTGCAACCGCTCGTAGGGAAGCTGCTCCATCATCTGGGCGAAGCCGCGGCCCTCGGCCGGCCCCAGCAGGTTCGCCGCGGGCACGCGCACCCCGTCGAAGAACAGCTCGCAAGTGTCCTGGCCGTGCATGCCGATCTTCTCGAGCGGCCGGCCGACGCGGTATCCGGTGAGGCCCTCGGTCTCGACCATCAGCAGCGAGATCGCGCGCATGCCCGAGACCTTCGGGTCGGTCTTCACCGCGAGGCACACCAGGCCGGCGTGCGCGCCGTTGGTGATGAAGGTCTTCGAGCCGCTCACCACGTAGTGCTCGCCGTCGCGCAGCGCCGTGGTCTTGATCGCCTGCAGGTCCGAGCCCGCGCCGGGCTCGGTCATGGCGATCGCGGCGACGCGCTCGCCGCGTGCCATGCGCGGCAGCCATTTGCGCTTCTGCTCCTCGTTGCCGTAGGCGAGGATGTAGTGCGCCACCGTGCTCTGGATGGCCGAGCCAAAGTGCACCCCGGCGCGCGCCAGCTCCTCGAGCACCACCGCCTCGTGCGCGAAGCTGCCGCCGCCGCCACCGTACTCCTCGGGCACGTCGGCGAGCAGGATCCCGGCGCGGCCGGCCGCGGTCCAGGCCGCGGCGTCGGGGCCGTACTGCGCGCGCCAGCGCGCTTGGTGCGGCACGAACTCCTTCTCGACGAATTGGCGCACCGTCCGGCCGAAAATGCGCACGTCGTCGTTGATCCAGGGGGATTCGTACGCGGTTGCCGCCATGTTTTTTCTATCCGGATTCAGTCGCAAGAGCGCCGATAAAGCCGGGCAGCGGAGAAAAGCTGTGCAGCCGCCAGCCCGGCGGCGCATGCGCCACGTCGACTTCCGCCAGAGGCATGGATAAGCCGCCACCGAGCGCCTTGACGAAGGCTTCCTTGCGCGTCCAGCAGCGGAAAAATGCGAGCGGCCGCTCCGTCGGCGCGAGCGCGCGGTAGGCCTCGTGCTCGCGGCGCGAGAAGACGCGCGCCGCGATGGCGTCGGCCTCGGCGATCGCGTGCACCGCTTCCACGTCGACTCCGACCTCGCCTGCGCGCGAGAACGCGTACACCGCAAGCTCGCCGCAGTGCGAGAGGTTGAAGCGCCACCCGCTGCGCGCGAAGCGCTCCGCGAGCGCGGGCTTTCCTTCTCTGCCGTACACCAATTCGATCGATTCGGGCGGCACGTCCAGGCGCTCGGCCAGCAGCTCGCGCAGCCGCGCACGCGCGACGATGAATCGCCGGCGCTCGCGGTCGAACCGGAACCGCGCCGCCCTGCTGCGCTCGGCCGGCGAGAGCGAAGGCGCCAGCGCACGCGCTTTGTGCGGTCCCGGGTCCAGTCGAGCCACAACCACTTGGACTTCCGACGAAAACGCCATGGCGTCCCCCTTGCGCGCGGTAGACCCTGAATGCTGGGGCCAGGGTGTTGCACCGGTGCCCGACGCTACCTGAGCGGCTAGGACTAGTCCGTTGCCAAACAACGGCTTATCGCATCCTAGAGCGCCCTGTCGCTCTCTAGCGACACCGAAATAGAGTGCCAAAACAACCATTTGCTACGTCGATGGCGGGGCATGTCGCCGTGTCCCTACGAAAACCGTAGCGGTAAAAACTACATCCTTGTAGCTAAGCGCTTGATCGAGTTTGTAGTTGTTTTCGTGGCACGGAGTCTGCTTTCGAGTGACAACCTTTTCGTTCAAATACGCAACACGTACCCGCAGGGAGGTTTCATGCAGTTGAAGAAAACCCTATTTGTGCTTGCCGTGATCGTCTGCGGCGCGAGCGCGATTCCAGTCGCTGCCCAAACCACGAGCTCGCCGTATTCCGGAACGCCCATCGCGCTCCCGGCGAGTTCGACCTTCGAGGCCTCGAAGTTCGACAAGGGCGGCCAGAACGTGGCCTACAAGGACCTCACCGCGGGCAACGCCGGCGGTCAGTTCCGCACCACCGAGGACGTCGACATCATTGCCTCGACCGATGCCCAGGGCGGCCCTTACGCCATCAATAACTTCCAGACCGGCGAATGGCTCGCCTACACCGTGAATGTGGCGGCGACCAAGAATTACGACCTCGCCATCCGTGCTTCGAGCAATCAAGCCACGGCGGGGGCGTTCCACATCGAGGTCGACGGCGCCAACGCAACGGGATCCATCGCCGTGCCGAGGACCGGTAGCTGGAACACGTTCCAGTGGGTCGGCAAGCAAAACGTGCCGCTCACCGCCGGCAAGCACGTCATCAAGGTGGTGTCCGACCTGCAGTATTTCAACATGACCGCGGTCAGGGCCGTCCTCAGCGCCAGCCAGCCCACCGCGCAGACGCCGCCGCCGGCTCCGACCTACACCGGCACGCCGTTCAGCGGTACGCCCATCGCGCTGCCGAAGGCCTTCGAGGCCTCGAAGTTCGACAAGGGCGGCCAGAACGTGGCTTACAAGGACCTCACCGCGGGCAACGCCGGCGGCCAGTTCCGGACCGCCGAGGACGTCGACATCACCGCCTCGACGGATGCACAAGGCGGCCCTTACGCCATCAACAACTTCCAGACCGGCGAGTGGCTCGCGTACAGCGTCAGCGTGCCGAGCAACGGAAATTACGACCTTGCGATCCGCGCTTCGAACCACTTCACGACGCCCGGCACGTTCCACATGGAGGTCGACGGGGCAAACGTCACTGGATCGATCTCGGTAGCGAACACCGGTAGCTGGACCACGTTCCAATGGTTCGGCAAGCAGAGCGTGCCGCTCACCGCGGGCAAGCACGTCATCAAGGTGGTGTCCGACCAGCAATACTTCAACATGAGCGCCGTCAGCGTGCTCGCGAGCGCGGCGCAGACCCCGCCGACGACGACAACGACGACTGGGGGAGCGGCGCCGAGCGTCTCGCTCACCTCGCCCACTTCAGGGCAGACCGTGTCGGGAATGCTGAACTATGCGGCCACGGTCAACTCGGCGGTGACCAAGGTGGACTTTTCCGTGTCGTCGGCCAATCCCATGGCCCTCGGCACCAAGACCGCGGCGCCGTTCGCCGGCACGCTGGACACCACCAAGCTCGAAAACGGCAGCCACACGCTGACCGCCGTCGCAACCGACGCGCAGGGCAAGACCTCAACTTCGCAGGTCGCGTTCAGCGTGCAGAACTCCGTTACCCCGGCGCCCGTCACCAAGCCGGCGAGCCTGCTGTTCTGGTCGGGATTCGAGAGCGGCGTTTCGGTCGGCGCCCCGCGCGACTGCTATACCTCGGGTTGCTGGCAGGACCTGCTCGGCACCGATTCGCTAACCGGCTTCAGCTGGGGGTCGAGAATTGCGGGGCTGCCGGCCACGGGGTTCCAGGTCCGCGCGGGCACCGGGTCCAACCCCACGACCTCGACGATCACCGACTACATCGTCAACGATATCCAGACGGTGACCGGGCGTACGGGCGCACCTACGCGGGTGCACCACACCGTAATCAAGAAGACCAGCTGCACGGGTACGGCCTCGCAAAACCCCGCGCCCGACTGCGCGGCGCAGGACCCCTACCTGCTGCAACCCACAAGCGAGCCGGGCGACATGTACATCAGCTTCTGGCGCAGGCTCGACCCGACCCTGACGCAGAAACTGGTCAACGGCTGGCACATGGTGTTCGAGTGGAAGACCACCGGCGACTACCGCGTAAGCGCCCAGCTCGTGAACTACGGACAGACGATGCCTTACTGGCAGCTCAGGGCCGACAACGTCGCCAACGGCGGCCTTGCGTACCAGGAATTCTGGCGGGTAGAGAACCGGACCGCTCCGGCGCCGGTCGGACAGTGGTTCAAGTTCGAGGTGTTCTGGCATCGCAGCAAGGGCGCCGACGGCCGCGTCTGGATGGCGGTGAACGGGCAAAAGCTGATCGATAAATTCGGCCCGAACTACGGCGTCAACAGCAACCCGATCGAACGGATCTTCCTCACGCAGCTCTACACCGCTGCCACCTATCCGATCGAGCAGTGGACCGACGACGTGCAGATCTGGTCGGCGTTCCCCACGGCCAAGCCGGGCGACCCCTGGTACGACGGCGTCTACGCGCCGCACTAAGGCTTATCCGAAATGGAGCGAACCATGCACGGGCTTCAGCGTAAAGAGCAGGGCTTCACGCTTCTCGAGCTGCTCGTCGTCATCGTGATCATCGGCCTGCTCGCGGGCTACGTCGCCCCGCGCTACTTCTCGCAGGTGGGCCGCTCGGAGATCCAGGTGGCCAAGGCGCAGATCGAGTCCCTTGATAAAGCGCTCGACCAGTACCGCCTCGACATGCGCCGCTACCCGAGCACCGAGGAGGGCCTGCAGGCGCTGGTGGCCAAGCCGGAGAGTGCGGCGGCCTGGAGCGGTCCGTATCTGAAGAAGTCGGTGCCCAACGACCCGTGGGGACGCCCGTACGTGTACCGCACCCCCGGGCAGAAAAGCGAGTTCGAGCTCTTCTCCTACGGGCGCGACGGCAAGCCCGGTGGCACGGGCGAGGACGCGGACATCGGCGTGTAACTAACAAGCAACGAGCAGTTCCGGTTCGCCCGCTTCCAAGCGGGCGAACCGCTTAAAAGAAGACCGAACGTAGGGAGGTAGCATGAAGGCTCATAAGAAGGGCATCGCGCTTGCGATAGTCACGCTGTGCACGGCTTGCGGCGGCGGGGGTGACGGAGGCGGCAGCTCGTCACCGCGCGCGGGGACCTCGACCACGAGCGGCGCTGCGGGGAACCTGCTGTTCTGGTCGGGCTTCGAGAGCGGCGTTTCGGTCGGCGCTCCGCGCGACTGCTATACCTCGGGCTGCTGGCAGGACCTGGTGGGCACCGATTCGACAACCGGCTTCAGCTGGGGGTCGAGAATCGCGGGGCTGTCGGCCACGGGGTTCCAGGTGCGCGCGGGAACGAACTCCGCGCCGTCGGCGTCGACGATCACCAACTACATCGTCAACGACATCCAGACCGTCACCGGGCCCACCGGCGCAGCCACACGGGCGCTCTATTCGCTCATGAAGCAAACCAGTTGCACGGGTACGGCCTCGCAAGACCCCGCGCCCGACTGCGCGGCGCAGGACCCCTACCTCCTGCAACCCACGAGCGAACCCGGCGACATGTACATCAGCTTCTGGCGCAGGCTCGATTCGACGCTGCTGGAGAAGCTGGTGAACGGCTGGCACGTGGTGTTCGAGTGGAAGACCACCGGCGACTACCGCGTGATCTCGCAGATCGTGACCTACGGCGGGACTCCCTACTGGCAGATCACGGCGGACAACGTCGCCAACGGCGGTCTCACGTACCAGCAGTTCTGGCGGGTAGAGAACCGGACCGCCCCTGTGCCGATCGGACAGTGGTTCAAGTTCGAGGTGTTCTGGCATCGCAGCGCCGGCAGCGACGGGCGCGTCTGGATGGCGGTGAACGGGGAAAAGCTGGTCGACAACTTCGGCCCGAACATCGGCGTCAACAGCAACCCGATCGAACGGATCTTCCTCACGCAGCTCTACACCGCTGCCACCTATCCGGTGGAGCAGTGGACCGACGACGTTCAGATCTGGTCGTCGTTCCCGACGGCCAGGGCGGGCGACCCTTGGTACGACGGCGTGTACGCGCCGCACTGATGCCGACGCACACGACAGGAGCGGCGACGACGCAGACATCGGGGTGAACTGAACTAACAACCGGCAGTTCCGGCTCGCCCGCCGCCGGGCG
>DASYPG010000127.1:0-3825 GCA_036006885.1 Burkholderiales bacterium
TTCCAGCTCATGCTGCGCGAGATGGCGGACAAGCTCGAGGCCGAGGAAGGCCACATCGAGATGTCCTTCCCTTACTTCATCGAGAAAAAGGCGCCGGTGTCGGGGGTGAAGAGCCTGATGGACTACGAGGTTACGTTCTCAGGCGAGATCCGCAAGGGCCGGCAGAGCTTCACCATGAAGGTGGTGGTGCCGGTGACCAGCCTGTGCCCCTGCTCGAAGAAGATCTCCGAGCGCGGCGCGCACAACCAGCGCTCCCACGTGACGGTGACCGCGCGCACCAACGACTTCGTCTGGATCGAGGAGATCGTCGACATCGTCGAACGACAGAGCTCGAGCGAGCTCTACGGGCTGCTCAAGCGGCCCGACGAGAAGTTCGTCACCGAGCGCGCCTACGACAACCCGAAGTTCGTCGAGGACCTGGTGCGCGACGTGGCCTCGGTGCTCAACCTCGACGAGCGCATCGACGCCTATGTGGTCGAGTCGGAGAACTTCGAGTCGATCCACAACCACAGCGCCTACGCGCTCATCGAGAGGAACAAACGGGCGCGTTAGCCCGGCTCATCCTGGGGTTTCTCGTGCTCGATGAAACCCAAGCGCAGGACTACGCGGCCCAGCGACTGCGCATGGTGGCCGAAGTCGAGGCGATGTACCGCGAGACCCGCGCTGAGACCGGGCTCGGCGCGCTGTCGCCGGCGGTGCGCGCGGCGCTCGGCAAGGTCGAGCGCCACCGCCTGGTCCCGCCCGCGCAGGTCGCCGCCGCCTATCGCAACCACCCGCTGCCGATCGGCGCGGGACAGACGATCTCGCAGCCTTACATCGTCGCGCTTTCCGCCGATCTCCTGGCGCCGAAGCCGGGCGATGTGGTGCTCGAGGTCGGCACCGGCTCCGGGTACCAGGCGGCCGTGCTCGCCGAGATCGTGAAGCAGCTCTACAGCATCGAGCTGATCGAGAGCCTGGGCAGGTCGGCGGCGGCGCGCCTCTCGGAGCTGGGCTACCGCAACGTCGAAGTGCGCATCGGCGACGGCTACGCCGGCTGGCCGGAGAAAGCGCCCTTCGACGGCATCGTGGTCACCGCGGCGGCGCCGCAGGTGCCGCCGGCGCTGGTCGCGCAACTCAAGCCCGGCGCGCGCATGGTGATCCCGGTCGGCGAAACCGGCGACGTGCAGTACCTGAAGGTGCTGGTCAAGCGCGCCGACGGCGGCTACGACGAGAAGCGGGTGCTGCCGGTGCGCTTCGTTCCGCTGGTCCCGGGAAAGAAATAGCTCAGAAGCGCCGCGTGAGGGTCATCGTGTCGCCCTCGCGCCTCATGTCCACGCGGTTGAGGAAGCTCATGCCGAGGAGCGCGGTATCGAGCCCGGCCTCGAACACCACCGCATCGACCGACTGCAGCTCGATGGCGCCGAGCCGGACGGTATCGAGGTTCACGCGGTAGACCGGCACCAGGCCGTTCGCGGTGCTGGACAGGCCGGGCGCGCCCTTGCGGAAGTCGATCCCGGCGCGCTGCGCGAAGCTCGCGGGCAGCGCGATCGACGTGGCGCCCGTGTCGACGAGGAAGCGGATCGCATTGCCGTTCACCGCGCCTTCGCCGACGAATTGGCCGCCCGGGCCCGCGGCGAGCGTCACCTGCGCGCGATCCGAGTTGGCGACCGCGCGGCGATAGTGCTGGCCCTGCTGCAGCAGGCGGCGCGTGCCCTCGATCTCCATGAGGGCGCTGTCCTTGTCCACCGACAGCACCGTGATCCCGTTCCACGTCTGGCCCACCTTCACCGTCTTCGGCTCGCCACCCTCGACCACCACCACCGCGGCCTTGCCGCCGATGACCCCGACCAGCGAAACGTCGGCCGCGACGGCGAGACCGCAGGCGAACCACAGAAGAAGCAGCGTAATAATATTGGGCATGGCACCCGTCGTTGTTATTCGAACCGCGCGCAGCGAAGGACCCGCGTATTTTGCCAGTTATCTCGAGCGGCGCTCAATCGCTTTTAACCTGGTCGCGATCGACGAAGGTGCGGCGGTGCCGGGCGATCCGAGACATTTTTCCGGTATCGCCATCATGGGGGGCGCGATGAGCGTGAACGATGACCTGCCGTGGATCCCGCAGGTGCTCGAGCTCATCCGCGAGGCGGTGCGCAAGGACGTGCCGGTGCTCGGACACTGCCTCGGCGGCCAGCTCATGTCCAAGGCATTCGGCGGCACGGTGCGCGCGAATCCCTGCAAGGAGATCGGCTGGGGCGAGGTGCGCGTGTGCGACAACGGCGTGGCGCGCGCGTGGCTCGGCGAGCTTCAGTCCTTCGAGACCTTCCACTGGCACGGCGAGACCTTCAGCATCCCGCCGGGCGCGACTCGAGTGCTCGAGAACGCGCACTGCGCCAACCAGGCGTTCGCGGTCGGCCGGCATTTCGGCATGCAGTGCCACGTCGAGATGACCGAGGAGCTGATCCGGGCGTGGGCGCGCGGCGGCGCCGACGAGATCGCCGCCGCGGCGGCGAGCCCGGCGGTGCAGAAGCCCGTGGAAATGGAGCGCGACATGGAGGCGCGGCTGCAGCGCCTGCACGCGGTGGCGGACCGGATCTACGACAAGTGGAGCGAGAATCTCAGTCGCGGAAGTTGATGAACTGGAGCGGGACGTCGGTGACCGTTTTCTTCACGAGCTGGATCGCGTTCTGCAGGTCATCCTTCTTCGCGCCGGAGATGCGCACCGCGTCGCCCTGGATCGAGCCCTGCACCTTGAGCTTGGAGTCCTTGATCAGCTTCTGGATCTCCTTGCCCTTCTCCACCGGGATGCCGACCTTCACTTTCACCGGCTGCTTCACCTTGTCGCCGGAGATTTTCTCGATGCCGCCCAACTCGAGGCTGCGCACGTCGACGCTCCTCTTGGCGAGGCGCTGGCGCAGCACGTCCATGACCTGCCCCAGCTTGAACTCGTCGTCGGCGAACACCGTGAGGTCGAGCTGCGTCATCTCGACCCGCGCGTCGGAGCCCTTGAAGTCGTAGCGGTTGGTGATTTCCTTGTTCGCCTGCTCGACCGCGTTCTTCACTTCCTGCTCGTTCACCTGCGAGACGATGTCGAAGGAGGGCATGGCCCCACTCTAACCCATCTGGCAATATCACGGCATGGCACTAGTCGAAGGCGTGGACGTCGAGCACCGCGGCAGCGGGCCCGACCTTGTGATCCTGCATTCGCTGCTCGCGGACCGCTCCGCGTTCGACCGCGTCGCGCCCGCGCTTTCGAAGAAGCGTCGAGTGTGGCTCGTGAACCTGCCCGGCTACGGCGCCTCGCGGCCCGCCGGCAGTTCGGTCGAGGACTACGCCGAGCGCATTGCCGTGCTTCTTAAAGCACTCAAACTCCCCGGGACGGCAGACGTGCTCGGTAACGGCTTCGGCGGGTTCATCGCGGTGGCGCTCGCTGCCCGGCACGCCGAGCTGGTCCGGCGCCTGATCGCGGCGCCGGCGCTCGCGGCGTTTCCGGAGCCGGCGAAACAGCCGCTGCGCGGGCTCGCCGAGCGCGTGGCGAAGGAGGGCATGACGGGCGCGCTCGAGGTGGCGATCCGCCGCATGTTCCCGGAGCGGTTCATCGCCGCCAACCCTTCGGTCGTCGAGGAGCGCAAGCAGGCGCTGATGAAGGCCGATCCAGAATGCTTCCGCACCGCGTGCTTGGCGCTCGCTGCCCTGGACCTGTCTCCTGTCCTGAACAACATCAAGAATCAAACTCTCGTTATGGCGGGAAGCGAGGACGCGACCACGCCGCCGTCGCTCGCGCGCGAGCTCGCGGGGAAGATTCCGCATGCAATGTTCCGGCAGATCGAAGGCTGCGGGCACTGTCCG
>DASYPG010000128.1:0-4047 GCA_036006885.1 Burkholderiales bacterium
GAGCCTCGGGTACGCCTACTCGGAGGTGAAGCTCGATCACAGCGAGCGCTCGCGCGTCGTCGGAGCCATCACCGGGCGCGGCACCGTGCCGCAGGTGTTCGTCAACGGCAGGCATATCGGCGGTCTGGAAGAACTGCAGCAGTGGGCGAAGAAAGCCGCCTGATTGTTCGGCGCCTACATCATCGGCGATGAAATCCTGGTCGGAAAGCGCCAAGACAAGCATCTCGCATTCCTGATCGAAGCCCTCGCGAAGCGGGGGCTTCGACTGTCGTGGGCCCAGTACCTGGGTGACGAGCCTGAACGGCTGACCGCCGCGTTCCGGCGCAGCCTCGCCGCCGCAGAGGCGGTGTTCAGTTTCGGCGGCATAGGGGCGACCCCGGACGATCACACCCGCCAGTGCGTCGCCGCGGCCGTCGGGGTCAGGTTGAGCCTCCATCCCGAAGCCGAGCGCGAGATCCGAGGGCGCTTCGGCGCGGAAACCACCCCGGCGCGGCTGCGGATGGGCGAGTTCCCGGAGGGCTCGAGCATCATTCCGAACCCGGTGAACCGGATTCCAGGGTTCTCCTGCGGCGAGCATCACTTCGTGCCCGGCTTCCCGCAGATGGCGCAGCCGATGGTGGAATGGGTGCTGGAGACGCGCTACCGGAACCTATTCGACCGCGACCGCTGGAGCGAGGAATCGATCCTGGTGTACGAGGCGGGCGAGAGTCAGCTCATCCCCGCCATGGAAACCGTGGGCTCGGCCTACGCCGGTGTCAAGGTTTTCAGCCTGCCTTCGATGGGAAACGACGGCAGCCGCCGCCATGTCGAGCTCGGCGTGCGCGGCAATCCGAAGCAGGTAGCCGAGGCTGCCGAAGCGTTGCGCCAAGCCGTGCGCGAAGCGGGCTTTCCTTTTTCGGCCGTACAAAAGACAAAGCCCGCCTGACGGCGGGCTCTGGCGTTACTTGCTGCGGGGACTTTTCTTGGCCTGCCCTGCTTAGGCAGCCCTCTTGGTCTTCGCGAGGCCGCGGGCCGTCTCGGTCGCGGCGGCGACGTTGGCTTCGGCGATCTCGGTCGCCTGCTTCGCCACCTTGGTGAGGTTGTCATAGGCCGAGTTCGCGGCTGCGAGCATCGACTTCACCGCGGCGACGGCCACGTCCGATCCGGCCGGGGCGTTCTTCGACACCTTGTCGAGCAGGGTCACGAAGTTTTCATTCCACTCGGCGACCCGGCGCTCGGCAACCTTGGAGAGCTCGGCGTTGGCGCCGGTGGCGATCTCGTAGACGCTCTTGGAGTAGGCAATGGCCTTCTCCATCGCCGGCTGGGCGAACGAGTTCTGCAGGCTTACGAACTCCTGCACGTCCTTCGCGCCGAGCAGGGCGCGGGTGTTGGCGATCGAATCTTCGAACGCGCTCTTCATCGCGCTGGCTTGGATGTTGGCCAGCTTTTCGAGGGCGGCGAACTGGGCATTGGCTACGGCCAGGAACGACTCGACGTTCGCTTTGCTGGCTGCTTGAATTTGTTCGGGGGTCACGTACATTTGTGGGGCTCCTGTACTTTCGCTGTTGGACTATTTGTGCATTGCAACAAACTGCATTGTAGGCCCATGATGTCGAAAGTCAAGGGGTTTGGCCGGTAGCGTACCGGTCGGTTGTTGTGTCGCACAATCAACGACAAGGCAGAAGTTAGGGCTTCCTTACGTCGGTCCGGCTATCCTGCGGGCGTGCCGCTCGAATACCGGCCGAACGATCCCGCAGTCGTTTCGGACCCTTTCCCGTTGTACGCCCGGCTCCGGGACGAGGACCCCGCGCATTGGAGCCTGTCGCTGAAAGCCTGGGTGCTTACGCGCTATGACGACGTCAAGCGCGTGTGCCTCGACACCGGCGGAATGTCCTCCGACCGGCTGCGTCCCTTCTTCGCGGCGCTTCCGGCGCCTGAAGCCGCTCGGGTCGGGCAGTTGATGCGCTACCTCACGCTATGGATGGTCTTTCGTGACCCGCCCGACCATACCCGCCTGCGTCGCCTCGCCGCCAAGGTCTTCAACACCCGCTCGATCCATGCCCTGCGCGGCGAGGTCGAAACCATCAGCCGATGGCTGCTGGATGCGCTGCAGGAGCGCGACCAGTTCGACCTCATCGCCGAATATGCCGGGCCGCTGCCGGCGCTGGTCATCATGCACATGCTCGGCGTCCCCAGGGAGGAGCTGCGACGCCTGCAGCGCCTCTCGGACGAGATGGCGCTCTTCATCGGGAGCGCGCGCGATGCGCCCGACAAATACGCGCGTGCCGAGACCGCCACCGCGGAGATGGCGGCGCTGTTCCGCGATCTCATCCTCATGCGCCGGGCGCACCCGGCGCGCGATCTGCTCACCGAGCTCGTGCAGGCGGAGGAGCAGGGCGACAGGCTGAGCGAGGACGAGCTCGTCGCCACCTGCGCGCTGCTGCTGTTCGCCGGGCACGAGACGACCACGCATCACATCGCGAACGGGCTGCGCGCGCTGCTCGCCTTTCCCGTCGAGCTCGCCCGGCTGCGTGAGCAGCCGGACCTCGCCGCCGCGGCGGTCGAGGAGCTCCTGCGCTACGACGGACCAATCGGGGCGCAGGTGCGCATCGTGCAGCAGCCGCAGACTCTGCACGGCAAGGCGCTCGCTCCGGGCGAACGCGTGTTCCTTCTCATGAACGCCGCCAACCGCGATCCGCGCGCGTACCAGGACCCGGACCGCATCGACCTCCAGCGCCGCGGCGTGCCGCATCTCACCTTCGGCTTCGGCGCGCACCTCTGCCTCGGCTTTCCGCTCGCCCGGCTGGAGGGCCAGATCGCCCTGCCGGCGCTGCTCGCGCGCTGGAAGACGATCGAGCTCGCCGCGCCGCGCCTCGAGTGGATCGACTCGATGGTGTTGCGCGGCATGAAGGCGATGCCGCTGCACGTCCACAATTGAGCGGCGGACCGAGCGGCGAACCGGATCACCTGCCGCGCCACCTGTGGTGGGTGCTGGCGGCGCTCACTTTCGCCTGGGGCTTCAACTGGACCGCGCTGAAGGTCGCGCTGAGCGAGGTGCCGCCCTGGACCTTTCGCAGCCTGTGCCTGGGCCTCGGCTCGGCGGTGCTGTTCGCCGCGCTGCGCGCCGGCGGCCAGCCCCTCGCGGTGCCGAAAGGGCAGTGGGGCCGCCTCTGGCTGCTCGCTTTCCTGAACATCACCTGCTGGAACATGCTCATCGCGTTCGGTGTGGCGCTCATCCCGTCCGGACGAGCTTCGGTCCTCGCCTACACCATGCCGATCTGGGCGATTCCGCTGTCGGTGTGGCTGCTCGGCGAGCGCATCACGCCGCGGCGTATCGCGGGCCTCGGCCTTGGGACGGTCGCGCTTGTCCTCCTCATGGGTGAGAGCCTGCGGGGGCTGGGCGCGGCCCCGGCGGGGTCGCTCATGGTGCTCGGCGCCGCCCTGACCTGGGCCCTCGGCACAGTGTTGCAGAAGCGCCTGCCCGTGCGCATGCCGCTCGGCGCGTACACGGCTTGGATGATGCTGCTCGGCGGCGTGCCCATCTTCATCGGCACGGCGCTCCTCGAGGACGTGCGCGTGCTGCGCGAGGTGAGCCTCGCGCCGGCGCTCGGCGTGGCCTACAACGTCTTCGTCTCGTTCGCTTTCGCCCATTGGGCGTGGATCAAGCTGGCCACATCGGTGCCGGTCGGCGTGTTCTCCGTCGCCATGCTGATCATCCCGGTGATCGGCGTGTTGAGCGGCGTGGTGTTCCTCGGTGAGCGGCCGCGCTGGTCCGAGGTCGCGGCGCTAGTCTGCGTTCTGGTCGCGCTCACCACAGTCATACGTCGTCGACCTTCTTGAGCCGCGTGCGCGGGATGAGCCCCGGGTTCCAGTCCGCGACTGCCTCGTCGAGGTCGGCGGTGGCGCGCTGGCCCAGAAACGCCAGCGCGCGGGGCAGAAGCTCGTTGCGGCGCGATGGGTCGAGCGCCCGCGCGCCGCTCTGCTTCGAAAGCTTCTCGCCGTTTGCGTTCACCGCCACCGGGACGTGGAGGTAGCGCGGCTGCGGATAGCCTAGCAGCCGCTGCAGAT
>DASYPG010000129.1:0-21174 GCA_036006885.1 Burkholderiales bacterium
CCTTATCGCGATGTGCTCGGCGCAACTGCCGCTTCAGGCCGTCGAACCCGTCAAGCTGCAGCGTCTGAAGGTGCCCCCGCCGCCCTGGCCCGCCGGCGACGAGCGCGGCATGGCGAACCAGATCGGACCCGCCACGCTGCAGCGCTGCGCCTGGCACATCGCCGAGCCGGGCGCGAGAACCTACGAGCTCTCTCAGGTGCGCTCGAACACGATGCCGCTTTCGCCGTTTGCGGGCCCCTATGTGGTCAAGCCCAAGCCGAGCTCGGGCATTCCGGGCAGCGCGCATGCCTTCAACAGCGAAACGCTCAACGAAGGCGCCGAGCCGGGCCAGCAGGGCACCCAGATCGACGCCTTGGGCCACTTCGCGGTGCTCAAGCAGCCCTGGGACGGGAAGTCGCCCCTGCCGGTCGACGAGGCGGCGTACTACGGCGGCTACACGCAGAAGGACGTGAAGCCCACGCCCGATTCATCGCTCCAGCGCCTGGGCATGGAGAAGATGCCGCCGATCGTCACCTCCGCGGTGCTGCTCGATGCGAAGGCCTACGTCGGCAAGGGCCAGGCGATGAAAGCCGGCGAAGTGGTGACCGCGGACCATATCCGGGGCATGCTGAAAGCGCAGGGCCTCGCCGAGCGCGGCATCCTGCCCGGCGACGTGGTCTACGTCTACACAGGATGGGGCGACCAATGGCGCGACCCCGACACCGACAAGATCTATTACACGCGGGCGCCCGGCCTCGGTTACGACGCCGCGCGCTACCTCGGCGAGCGCCGCATCGTCGCGATCGGGCTCGATACGCCTTTCATCGACCCGGTGCCGGAGGGCATGCTCGCCGGGAGCGCGGGGCCGGCGCCGGGCACGCCGCCGGGATTGCCTTTCGCCATCCACCATCACATGCTGACCCAGATGGGCATCCACCACGTCGAGAACGCCAAGCTCGACGAGCTCTCCCGCGACAAGGTGTGGACCTCCTGCACCATGATTCTGCCCGCGCGCCAGAAAGGCGCTGCCGGCGCCGAGGTTCGGCCGGTAGCGATCGGCGCGCCCGAAAAGCTTCCGCGGCGCCCGCGTTAGCCTATTTGTTAGGTTACTTTTTCTGCCAGGTGGCGCGGCGGAAGCGCTTGCGCCGCGTGGTGATCGCCTTGCGGGTGCCGGCGAACTCGTGAACTTTCTGGCGGATCTCGTTCCGGATGTCCTCCGGCAGCGCAGCCGCCGCATCCTCGAAGCGCGAGACCACGTCCTCTTCCTGTGGCCCGTCGTGGAAGAAGCCCCGCACCTTGTCCCATACCAGCGCGCGCTCGACCGCGTCGGCGCCGTAACAGAGCTGGAACAGCGTCACCTCGCCGCCGGACTGCCACACGAAGAGATCGAAGAAGTCGTCGTGGAACCAGCGCCGCTTGGCCGGTGGGTCGTCGGCAACACCGAGGATCTCTTTCAGCATGGAAGGATCAAACTAGTTGGCATTGTTGAGGCGATGGTCGGATTCTAGCCTCAAGAACGGCGCTGGCAATCAGCACCGCATGCGCGGGGTGGGCGGCCCCGGGGGCCAGGACCGGTTCCGGTCCCCGCAGGCGGCGCTGAAATACCGATCAGCGTCAGAGCCTTCGCAGCGGAGATTGCAATGAATTGGAGGTGGCGCGCGGCCGGCTGCCAGCGCCCGAACGGCCTCCTGGAAGCCGAGTCCGGCCAGCCGATGCTTCAGTCGCGCGATGCAGCCGACATCCTCCGTGCGTTTTTTGGCGAACCAGGATTGCGTCGAAGCGCACCGCGCAAGCACGCGTTCGCGAGCGTTGCACCACAGCAGCGCCGAAACACGTCACATCAGCGACAAAACGCGTCACCACTCGGTGGCACGAGTCGTTTTGTAACTGACTGAGTTGCGGGCGGGGGCTGTTGCAACAGCCCAAGATTTCTTTCAATGCAGCGGCCAAAACCAGTTGACACCGGACGGCCAATGAGTGGATTCTAGTCTTCAAGACTCGCCATAACACTCGCGCGCACGCGGGGAAGGCAAATGAACAAGAATGAGTCTAAGCAGCACCCGGCAGTAGGGGTACTTGTAACAGAACGTCGACAGCGGTCGTCCGGCCGCGTTGTGCAACTCCAATCCAGCGTCTTCCGTCGGGAAAGGTCTGACGCTCATCGGCATTTCGGTCAACGGTTCGGTTGTACACCCGTTGGACGGATTATTGCTTGATGGTGGATCAAACACGCGCAAGCGTGATCTAACGAAGCAGAGGGACAGAGAGAGCTGACGAAAGGTGGCGCGATGAACAACCCGGTACCTGGCTTCAACGACGGCAACAACGAGCGCAAGACGAGCCTCCTCAGGTCGCTGAACGACTTCACCAAGGAGCACCGCGCGGCGCACTGGGCTGGAACCTTCGCCGGCTTCCTCGAGCAGATCTTCCCGAACGACGCGCGCGGCCTCGCCCGCACCAGCCACCAGTACATGTGGGACATGATGCGCGCCGAAGGCTTCGACGACAGCCAGGGTCGGTTCCGCTGTCAACTATTCGAGGACGAACTTTACGGAATCAACGACACCATCGAGCGGGTGGTCGATTACTTCAAGGCCGCCAGCGCCGGCTCCGAGGTTGGCAGACGGCTGCTCCTGTTGCTAGGGCCGCCTTCGGGCGGCAAGTCGAGCATGGTCATCCTGCTCAAGCGGGGCCTCGAGGAATACAGCCACACTGACGCCGGGGCCTTGTACGGCATCCACGGCTGTCCGGTGCACGAGTCGGCCCTGCACCTCGTGCCGCATACCCTGCGCGGGCAGTTCCGCGCGAGCTACGGCGTCGACATTCAGGGCGAGCTTTGCCCCTTCTGCGTGGCGCGGCTGCAGCAGGAGTTCCACGGCGACTTCATGCAGATGCCGGTGCAGCGCATCTTCATCTCCGAGGCCGGCCGCGTCGGGGTGGGCACCTACGCGCCGCACGACCCGACCACCGCCGACATCGCCGACCTGGTCGGCTCGGTCGATCTGTCGAAGGTCTCGGAGTTCGGCGACGAGGGCGACCCGCGCGCCTGGTCCTGGAGCGGGGCGGTGTTCGCCGCGAGCCGCGGCATGCTCGAGATGATCGAGATCCTGAAGGTGAAGCGCGAGTTCCTGTACCTCCTGCTCACGCTCACGCAGGAGAAGAACGTCAAGGTGTCGCGCTTCCCGCTGATCCACCTCGACGAGACCATCCTCGCGCACACCAACCTGGCGGAGTTCCGGAAATTCCTGCAGGAAGCCGAAAACGAGGCCCTGCTCGACCGGATGGTGATCATCCAGGTGCCCTACACCCTCTCTTATCGCGAAGAGGCGCGCATCTACAAGAAGCTCACCTCCTCGACGCAGGCCTTCCGCGAGGTGCACCTCGATCCACATGCATTGCACGTCGCCGCGGTGTTCTCGGTGCTCACGCGCCTTGCCGAGGGCGAGGAGCGCGAGAACGAGCACACCAAGAAGGTGCGCCTGTACGCGGGCGAGGACGTCGAGGGCGTGGCGCAGTCCGAGGTGGAGAAGATCCGCGCCAAGAACCCGGAAGAGGGCCTTGCCGGGGTCTCGCCGCGCTTCGTGATCAACGCGCTATCGAACGCCATCATCCAGTCGAGCGCGAAGAGCCTCACCACCATGGATGTGCTGATCGCGCTCAAGGACGGTATCGAGTCCGACGTGCGCATGGACGGCAAGAAGAAGAGGAAGTGGATCGACTACCTGGTGACGGTGCGCAAGGATTTCTACAACCGCTGGGTCAAGGAGGACGTGCACAAGGCCCTCTTCGTGTCCTTCGAGCAGGAAGCCCAGCAGCTGCTCGACAAGTACCTCGACGAGGTCGAGGCCACGCTCGACTCGCGCACGTTGAAGGACCCGATCACCAGCGAGGAGCGCAAGCCCGACGAGCGCTTCCTGCGCAACGTTGAGGAGAAGATCCGGATCTCCGAGTCCGGCAAGCTCTCCTTCCGGCAGGAAGTGGTGAGGAAAGCGATGGGCGCCTACAAGCGCGGCGAGAAGTTCACCCTCGACAGCCACGCGCCGCTGCACGACGCGGTGGAGCAGTACCTGTTCGAGCAGCGCCGCGACGTGCTGCGCCTGGTGTCCTCGAGCACGCGGCCCGACGACGAGACGCGGCAGAAGGTCTCGGTGGTCGAGAAGCGGCTGGTCGACGAGTACGGCTACGACACGCACAGCGCGCGCGAGGCGCTCAATTACGTCACCACGCTTCTTGCACAAGAATAATAATGATAAGAATCGCCGCAGAGACGCCGTGGTACGACCTCTTCTCAAGAGGTGCCCGCGACTGGCTGCGGCATAACCAGAAGGTCCGCGAGGCGGTCAAGAACACCCTGCCCGAGATCCTCTCGGGCGAGGACCTCATGACCGGCGACAGCAAGAACCGCACGGTGATGGTGCCGGTGAAGTTCCTCGAGCACTCGCGCTTCCGCCTCTCCGATCCGAGCTCGCAGCAGGGCGCCGGCCAGGGCCAGGGCCAGCCCGGCGACGTGCTGCAGCCCGGCCGCGACAAGGGCGACGCCCAGTCGCAGTCCGGCGGCACCGAAAACGGCGAGATCCGCTTCGTGGTGGAGATGAAGCTCGAGGAGATCATCGACTGGATCTGGGAGGAGCTCAAGCTCCCCGACCTCAAGCCCAAGCGCACCGCCACCATGGACGAGCCCGACTACGTGCGCGAGGGCTGGGATCGAAGGGGCGCCCGCTCCCGCCTGGACAGGAGAAGGACCCTGAAAGAGGCGGTCAAGCGCCGCTCGATCCAGCAAAACCCGGTCCCGATCATCAACGAGGACCTGCGCTTCCGCCAGCTCGTCAAGCGCGCCACGCCGTCGATGAACGCGGCGGTGATCTTCGCCCTGGACGTCTCGGGCAGCATGGACGAGGCGCAGAGGAAGCTCGCCAAGCAGTTCTTCTTCTTCGCGCTGCAGGGCATCCGTCGCCAGTACAGCAAGGTCGACACCGTGTTCCTGGCCCACGCCGCGCAGGCCTGGGAGTTCGACGAGAGCCAGTTCTTCCAGGCGTCCTCGAGCGGCGGCACGGTGTCCTCCTGCGCCTTCCAGCTCGCGCTCGACGTGATGAAGAACCGCTACGACCCGAGCCGCTACAACGTGTACTTCTTCTACGCCTCCGACGGCGAGAACGCCGCCGAGGACCGCGAGCCGGCGGCCGCGGCGCTGCGGCTGCTCGCCGCGCAGACCAACTATTCGGGCTACGTCGAGACCGGCGGCGTCGCCACCTTCCGTCCGCGCGAGACCCAGGTGGCGGAGGTGTTCGGCGAGATGAAGGCCGGCGGCCTGCCCGTGGGCATGAGCCAGCTCTCCTCGCAGGAGGACGTGTGGCGCGCGATCCGCGAGTTCTTCAAGGAAGCCGAGAAGAGTGACTGAGCGACAGAGTGACTGAACTCGAACAATACGCGGCGAGCATCGAGGAGCTGGCTAAGCGCCTCGGCCTGGACTACTACAACGTCGACTTCGAGGTGGCGCCGGCGAGCCTCATGACCGAGATCGCGGTCTACGGCCTGCCGGTGCGCATGCCGCACTGGTCCTTCGGCGTGCGCTACATCCACCAACTCGTGCGCCAGAGCATGGGCAACTCCAAGATCTTCGAGGTCATGTTCCCGGGCGACCCCTGCCGCGCGTTCCTGATGGACGGCAACTCGCTCGCCGAGAACGCGCTGGTGACGGCGCACGTGCTCGGGCACGCCGACTTCTCGAAGAACAACCAGCTGTTCGCGCGCTTCCACGAGATGGCGGGCGGCAACATCGTCGAGCACGCCGCGGCGCACGCCCACCGCATCCAGCAGGCGATCGAGAAGGTCGGCATGGAGAAGGTCGAGGCGGTGCTCGACGCCGCGCTCGCGCTCGAATCGCACGTCGACGTCGACGGCGAGCTGCACCGCACGCGCTATCCCGAGTACGTGCCGGAGAAGCCCGTCACGCCCGAAAACGCGTTCCAGCGCCGCTTCCGCGACCTGCCGGGGACCGCCGAGGCGGCCAAGGCCGAGCACGGGCCGGTGCGCGCGCCGGTGCCGCCGCATCCCGAGTTCGATCTGCTCTGGTTCATCGCCCACTACGCTCCCGAGCTCGAGCAGTGGGAGCGCGACATCTTCCTCATGGTGCGCTCCGAGTCGCTGTACTTCTACCCGGTGTTCGCGTGCCAGATCATGAACGAGGGCTGGGCCTCGTACTGGCACGCGCGGCTCCTGCGCGAGGCCGACTTCCTGCCGCAGCCGCTGTACCTCGCGGCGATCAAGGCGCATTCCGACGTGGTGCGGCCCTATGCCGCCGGTCAGCAGACCGCGCTCGCGATCAACCCGTATCACCTCGGCTTTACGCTGTGGGAGCAAATCATCGACACGCACGGCCTCGCGCGCGCGCGCGAGGTGATGCGCGACGAGGACGACTTCGGCTTCATCCGCAACTTCCTCGACCGCGAGCTCGCCGAGAAGCTCGAGCTGTTCGTCTACGAGGCGAGCGCGGGCGACGAGATCAAGGTCGCCAACCGCGACGTCAACGCCATCCGCGAGGCGATCCTCGCGCCGAAGTTCAACTACGGCGCGCCGCGCGTCGCGGTCACCGAGATGCCCAACGACGGCAGCCTGGTGCTCGCGCACGAGCACAAGAGCGACGGCCGCGGCCTCGACGTGAACCGCGCCAAGCGCGTGCTCGAGTACACGCGCCGCATGTGGCGACGGCCGGTCAAGCTCGTTACGGTGAACGAGCGCGGCGAGCCGGCCGAGCTGACCGCCTAACCTCAAAGGGGCGGAGCTCCCGCCTCACTACAGAATAATAATCAGCACCAGCAGCAGGATGATGATGAGCAGCAGGTCCTGGTTGGACAGCGCGCCGCCGGCGACGAGCTGATCCAGGCGCCCGGCGAGCTGGCTCACCTCCTCGGGCGTCATCGCGTCCACCCGGGCGCGCGCATCCGCGGCGCTCACGCCCATCTTCTCGAGCTGCGTGGCGAGCTCCGGGCGCTCGAGCATGCTCTTCACCCGGTCGCGCTCCGTGTCTTCGACGCCGATCATGCCGGCGTGGGCCTGCTGCGCGACAAGCACGGCCGACATTGCGAGGGTTGTTAGTAGTTTTCTCATGATGGTCGGTTCTCTCCTGGGCGAGACCTGGGAAATATAGATGGAAAGCGCGCCCGGCGTCTGCCCCAGGGGCACGCCCCGTGGCGCTTTCGCTACATCCGGATGACCACCTTGCCGAGGTGCGCATCGGATTCGACGAACGCCTTCGCCTGCGGCAGCTCGTCGAAGCGGTAGACCCGGTCGACGAGCGGCTTCAGCCGCCCGGAAGCGAAGTACGGCAGGAAGTCCGCGACGAAGCCACGCACCGTCACGGCGCGGCTCTCGGCGTTGCGATTCTTGTTCGACACGCCGAAGAGCTTCAGCCGCTTCGCGTGCAGCGCGTCGATGTCGAGCTCGGCCTTCATCACCCGGTCGAGATAGCCGACCGTGGCGAGGCGCCCCTGGAAGGCAAGCGTGCGGATGCATTCGGCGAACACCGAGCCGCCGACGTTGTTCACCACGAGATCGACGCCCTTGCCGCCGGTCGCCTTCATGACCGCGTCGTAGAAATCGGGTTTTCTCGTTTCGACGCCGACATCGAGACCGATAGCTTTTAATTTCTGAAGTTTCTCGGCCGAGCCCGAGGTCCCGATCACCTTCGCGCCGATCGCCTTCGCCGCCTGCAGCGCCGCCACGCCGACACCCGCCGAGACCCCGGTCACGAGCAGCCACTCGCCGGCCTTGAGGCCGCCCTGCGCGACGAGCATGTCGTGTACCACCATGAAGGTGAGCGGAATCGCGCCGGCCTCCTCCCACGAAAGATTCGGCGGCACCGGGATGGCGTCGCTCTTGTCCATGAGCCCGAACTCGGCGAAGCCGCCGGGGCAGCGCCCCATGACGCGCTCGCCCGAGCCGACCACCTCGCCCGCCGCCTCCTGGCCCGCCGGCTTGGCCGCGCCCGCGGCGATGAGGCCGTGGCCGGCGATGAGCTCGCCGCGGTTCAGGCTCGAAGCGTGGATCTTCACGAGGTGCTGGTGCGCCGCCGGCTGCGGCGTCGGCGCCTCGCGCAGTTCGAGGTTCATCCGCTCGCCGGCGCTCTGGAGAAAGTAGGCTCTCATCATTCCGCCTTGATTCCGGCTTCCTTCACCAGCTTGCCCCACGTCTGGTACTCGCGCTCGATGTACTTGCCGAACTCGGCCGGCGACATCGGATGCGGCTCGACGCCGGTCTTCGCGAGCTGCGCGACGGTCTCGGGGTTGGCGAGCGCCTTCACGAGGTCGCGGTTCAGGCGCGCGACCACGTCCTTGGGCATGTTCGCCGGCCCGAGGACGCCGTACCAGTTGAGCGCCTCGTAGCCCGGGTAGCCGGATTCGGCGACCGTCGGCACGTCGGGCATGAGGGCCGCGCGCTTGAGGCCGGTGGTCGCGACCGCGCGCGCCTTGCCCGAGCGGATCTGGGAGATCGAGGAGATCGGCGTGGCGAAGAACGAGTCCACCTGCCCGCCGAGGAAGCCCTGCATCGCCGGCCCGCCGCCTTTGTAGGGCACATGCACGAGGGGCGCCTTGGCCACCCGGCTCAGGAGCTCGCCGGCGAGGTGACCCGCGCCGCCGATGCCGGAGCTTGCGTAAGTCAGCCCCTTCTTCTCGCGCGCCAGTTTCAGGTAGTCGGCGAGCGACTTGATCGGCAGCGCGGGCTGCACCACGAGCACGTTGGCGAACACCACCGCCATGCCGATCGGCGTCAGGTCTTTCAGAGGGTCGTAGGGCGTCTTCAGGATGTGCGGATTCACCGCGAGCGCGCCGACGTTGGCGAGGACCAGGGTGTAGCCGTCGGGCGCGGCCTTGGCCGCGTAGTCGACCGCGATGTTGCCGCCCGCACCGGCGCGGTTTTCTACCACCACCTGCTGGCCGAGGAGCTCGCCCATCGGCTTCTGCAGGATGCGCGCGGTCGTGTCGGTGCCGCCGCCGGGCTCGAAGCCCACGACCACGGTGACCGGCTTGTTGGGATAGGCGCCCTGCGCGAGCGCGCCGCACGCGAACGGCATGCTCAAAGCCGCCGCGAACACTCTGGTGAGCCTCGTCATTGCCAATCTCCTCCTTCTCGTTTGCCCAGGCCTGCCGTTTGATCCAAACCACTACCGGCCCTTGAACTGCGGCTTGCGCTTTTCCATGAACGCGCTGCGGCCTTCCTTGTAATCGGCGCTGTCGAAGCACTCCTTGACCAGGGCGTTGCACATTGCACCGTCGTAATCGGTCTTCACCACTTCGCCGATGATGCGCTTGGCGGCGCGCATGGTGAGCGGCGCGTTCGCCGCAATGGCTTCGCAGTATTCGCGCGTCAGCTTCTCGAGCTCTGTGACCGGCACCACGCGGTGCACCAGGCCCATTTCTCTTGCCTCGGCGGCGCTGAACTGGCGCGCGGTGATCATGATCTCCTTCGCGTACGCGGCGCCGACGATGTCGACCAGCTTCTTCATCGACCCGGCGCGATAGCCGAGCCCCAGCTTCGCCGCCGGGATCGAGAAGCGCGCATCGTCGGCCGCGAGGCGCAGGTCGCAGGCCGCGGCGATGCCGAGGCCGCCGCCGATGCAGTAGGCGCGGATCATGGCGATGGTCGGCTTGTCGAAGCCCTGCAGCTTCGACTGCGCTGCGTCGCCGATTTGCTCGTAGCGCTGCACGGCCTCGGCGGTGGAGCGCTGGCTCTCGAACTGCGAGATGTCGGCGCCCGAGACGAAGGCCTTGTCGCCCGCGCCGGCGAGCACGACCACGCGGATCGCAGGATCGGCGCCGAAATCCTCCAGCACGCGCGGAATCGCCTCCCACATGCCCAGGGACACCGCGTTGCGGCGCGCCGGGTTGTTGAAGACGAGCCAGCCGATCGCGCCGTCCTTGCGCGCGTCGATCCTCGCTTCGCTTTTCGTCTCGACGGTCAAATCACCCTCCGCTCGCGCATGCCGCGGAGGTCGCTTTCCGAGTAGCCGATCTCGCGCAGGATTTCGTCGGTGTGCTGGCCAATCTCGGGGCTCGCCGCCGCCATGCTGGAGGAGGTGCGCGAAAGCTTGACCGCCTGGTTCACCACCTTGAAGCGGCCGAGCTTGGGGTGCTCGACCTCCGCCGCGGCCTGCAGGTGCTGGACCTGCGGATCGGCGAACACCTGGTCCACCGCGTAGATCGGACCGCAGGGCACGCCAGCGGCGTTCAGGTTTTCGACCCATTCGTGCGACGGCCGCGCTTTCAGTGCCTGATTGAGAGCCTCATTCAATCGTGCCCGATTCTTCGCGCGGTTCTCTTGCCCCTTGAACTCCGGCGCTTCGAGCAGGTCCTTGCGCCCGATCGCCTCGCACAGGCGGGCCCACATGCCCTCGCCCGAGGCCGCTACGTTGATGTGGCCGTCGGCGGTGGTGTAGGCCGAGGTCGGCATGCTGGTCGGATGGTCGTTGCCGACCTGCGGCGGCACTTCGCCTTTCATGAGGTAGCGCGCGGCCTGGAAGTCGAGCAGCGCGATCCCCGACTGCAGGAGCGAGCTCTGCACCCACTGACCCTTGCCGGAGGTCTCGCGCTCGAGCAGCGCCGTCATGATGCCGAGCGCGGCGAAGAGGCCGGCGGCGACGTCGGCGATTGCCGCCCCGGTGCGCATCGGGCCCTTGCCTGGGGCGCCGGTGACCGACATGAGCCCGCTCATGCCCTGCGCGATCTGGTCGAACCCGGGCCGGTCGCGGTAGGGCCCGTCCTGGCCGAACCCGGAGATGCTGGCGAGGATGATCCGGGGGTTGAGCTTCTCGAGCGAGGCGTAGTCGATGCCGAGCCGGAATTTCACGTCCGGCCGGTAGTTCTCCACCACCACGTCGGCCGTTTTCACCAGCCGGGCGAGCACCTCGCCGGCCTCGGGCAGCTTGAGGTTCAGCGTCATCGCCCGCTTGTTGCGGTGCAGGTTCTGAAAGTCCGGACCCTGCCGCGGACCCCCCATGCCCTCGTTGGGGTCCACCCCGGGGGGCGACTCGATCTTGATCACGTCGGCCCCGAAGTCGGCGAACTGCTTGACGCAGGTCGGCCCGGCGCGCACTCTGGAGAGGTCGAGAATCCGGAAGCGGGACAGCGCGGAGGAAGCAGCGATCTTGGTCATGACGTGCCCGATTCTAATCGGGAGCCGCGTTGGAATATCATGTAACCGAGGTGTTCCACCTGCCACAACCACCAAACCAGGAGATGTCCAATGAAAAAACTGTTGCTCATCGCGGCGTCGGCCGTGCTCGCATCCTGCGCCATGTACAAGGACAACGCACCGAGCTTCCTGCCCGGAAGCGGGGCGACCAGCGTCAAGCTCACCGGCGCCGAGGAAGTACCTCCGGTCAGCGCGACGGGCACGGGCAGCGGCACGATCCGGGTCAATTCTGACGGTACGGTCAGCGGCAGCGTCACTACCACCGGGGTTGAAGGCACGATGGCGCACATCCACCAGGGCGCCAAGGGCCAGAACGGCCCGGTCATCATTCCGCTCACCAAGAGCGGCGACACTTACAACGTGCCGGCCGGCGCCAAGCTGAACGATGCGCAGCAGAAGGCCTACACGGGCGGCGGCCTCTACGTCAACGTCCACACCGCGAAAAACAAGGGCGGCGAAGTCCGCGGACAGCTCACGCCCCCCTAGAGCTTGAAGTCTTTCCTGCACCTCGCGTTGCTGGCCGCTGTAGCAGCTGCGGCCGGCGGCGCGGCGGCGCAGTATCCGGACCGGCCGATCCGGCTGGTCGTACCCCAGGCAGCCGGCAGCGCCACCGACAACGTCGCGCGCACGCTCGCGCCCGAGCTCAGCAAGCAGCTCGGGCAGAACGTCGTGGTCGACAACCGGCCCGGAGGCGCGCTCACCATCGGCATCGACGTCGTGGCGAAAAGCCCGCCCGACGGCTACACCATCGGCCAGGGGCCGGTCGGCGCGCTCGCGATCACTCGCCACATGGTGGCGAAGCTGCCGTACGACATCGAGCGCGACCTGCAGCCGGTCGCGCTCGTGACGACCGGCTACATGCTGCTCGCGGTTTCGCCCAAGACTCCGTTCCACTCGGTGAAGGAGCTGATCGACTACGCCAGGAAGAATCCGGGCAAGCTCTCCAACGCCTCATCGAGCAACGGCTCGCCGGGACACGTGAGCGGCGAGCTTTTCAAGTACATGACCGGCACCGAGATCGTTCACGTTCCGTACAAGGGCGGCGCGGCGGCGATCGCGGACCTCATCGCCGGCAACGTCGAGCTCATGTTCGAGAGCACCAACTCGATCGCGCCGCACGTGCGCGCCGGGCGCGTGCGCGCGCTCGCGGTCACCGGACTCAAGCGCTCCATCAGCCTGCCCGAGGTGCCGACCCTGGTCGAGGCCGGCGTGCCGGGCTACGAGGTCAACGCCTGGAGCGGCGTCATCGCGCCCGCCGGGCTGCCGCGGCCGATCCTCGACAAGCTGAACAAGGCGATCAACGCGGCCGTCGTCGCGCCGGGGACGCGGCAGCGCTTCGAGCAGCTCGGCAGCGAGGGCGGCGGCGGCACGCCGGAAGAGTTCGCCGAGCTCATCCGCCGCGACTCGGCGAAGTGGGCCGACGTAGTGAAGCGCTCCGGGGCCAAGATCGACTAGCAAAAATAGGGACAGACCCTATTTTTGTCACTGCATCGAAAAAAGCTTCTTGCCCGCGACCGGCATCTCGGCGGTCAGGATCTCGCCGTTGAGCGAATCGGTGATGTAGAGCGTCCTGTCCTTGAAGGCGATGTTGGTCATCAGGCGGTGCGTGTCGCCGCCGTGCACCAGGTGCGTCGGCAGGCAATTCGAGTCGAAGCGCCACACGCCCACGCCGAGGTGGCACACCACCAAGCCGTCCTCGGCGTCCATCTCGATGCCGTCGGGCCCCGCGTGCCCGCCCGAGAGTTGGATCGCGACGCCGGTCTTCGATGGCGTGCCGCCTTCCATCAGCGGCAGCCGCCAGATCTGCTGCGCGCGCGTGATCGCGACGTACACCTGCGTGTTTTTCGAGTTCAGCGTGATGCCGTTCGGAGAGGGCGCATTCTCCACCAGCCGCTGCAGTTCCCCCGCATTTTTTCCTTCCCCCCGCAACCGCCAGACGCGTCCGGTCGGATCGGCGATTCCGCTTTGCCCCTGGTCGGTAAAGTACAGATCGCCGTTGTCGGCGAAGTGCAAGTCGTTGAGCCCCTTGAAGCCCTCGCTGAACGCGGTCTCGAGGCGCGGCTCGAGCTTGCCGCTTTTCGGGTCCAGCACCAGGAGTCCGCGCCGGTAGTCGGCGATGAAGATGCGGCCGTCGCGGTGGATCTTAAGGCCGTTCGGCCAGCCGTCGTACTGCACGGCGAGCGTCCAGTCGCCCTTGGGATCGATGCGGAAGATCCTGCCGAACGCGATGTCGACGCACCAAAGGTTGCCGTCGCGATCGAAGGAGGGTCCCTCGAGAAAGCTGTCGACCGGGGCGCCGGCGCGGTTGGGGTCCGACCAGGCGGTACGCCCCTTGTTACGGAACTTCGCGGGCAGGGAGCTGAAGCGGCGGGCCTCGCTCTTCCTGATTTCCTGGAACGGGTTCAACATTGGAATGCCGCGAAGCATAGGGGTGTTAACCTAGTCCACACAAGGAGGCATACCGATGAAAAAGCTGCTGTTTCTCGCTCTGATGGCGTCGAGCGCCGTGGTGCTTGCGCAAAGCAACATGCGCGTGCGCGGCACCATTTCCTCGCTCGACGGCGATGTCCTTTCGGTGAAGTCGCGCGAAGGCAAGGACCTGAAGCTCCACCTCACGCCGGACGCGCAGATCGCGGTCGCCAAGAAACTCGCCCTTTCCGACATCAAGCCCGGGACGTATGTCGGCGTGACCTCGGTGCCGCAGGGCGGCAAGCAAGTCGCCAAGGAAGTGCACCTGATTCCGCCGGCCGCGCCCTCCGGCCACATGGACTGGGACCTGGTGCCGGGGTCGAAGATGACCAACGCCAACCTGCAGGCCGCGGTCGCGGCGTCCGGCGGCAACGAGATCACGCTCAAGTACAAGGACGGCGAGCAGAAGATCACGGTCCCCAACGGTACGCCCATCATCGGCTTCGACAACGGCGACCGCTCGGCGCTCAAGAAAGGCGAGACGATCTGGACCAACGCGCGCGTCGAAGGCGACGGCAAGCTCGTCACCAACCGCGTCCAGGTGAGCAAGGGCGGCGTCAAGCCCGAGCATTGAGATGCGCTTCGTTCTTGCCCTGGTGCATCCAGATCGGGCCGCCTAAGCTTTAGCGGCGGCCTTGCCGGCGTTTTCCCCGGCGATGCGGCCGAACACCGAGCCGTTGGTGAGGCCGCTGCCGCCGGGATAGTTGAACCAGAAGATCCCGCCCACTAGCTCGCCCGCGGCGTAGAGGCTGGGAATCGCCGGCCCGTCCGAGCTCAGTACCTGGGCGTGGTTGTTGATCCTCAGCCCGCCGAAGCTGAAGGTAATGCCGCAGGTGACGGCATAGGCCTCGAACGGCGGCGTGTCGAGCGTGTTCGCCCAGTTCGTCTTGTTCACTTCCAGTCCCTCGGTGCGCCGGCCATCCTTCACGTTCGGGTTGAACGGGATTTCGGTGCGCACCGCGGCGTTGTATTTCTTTAGCGTCTCGAGAGCGGCCTTCTGGTCGGTGTCCTCGAGCTTCGACACCAGCTCCTCGAGCGTGTTGCCCGTCACCTTGGTGACCTGGCGGATCTTGTACTCGTCGCGGAGCTGCTGCTTCACCTTCGCGTCGAAGAGCTGCCAGGCGAACTGCTTGGGCTGCTGCAGAATGACCCGGCCGTATTTTGCGTAGGTGTAATTGCGGAAGTCGGCGCCTTCGTCCACGAAGCGCTTGCCGTCCGCATTGATGTAGACGCCCCACGGGTAGGAGTGTTTCTGGAAGCCGTCGCCGACCGCGAGATCGCCGGTCTCCGGGGCGTTGCGGTCCCACGCCACCGCGTGGCAGCCCGACCAGTTGCCGTGGGCCGCCGCGCCGACCTCGAGCGCCATGCGGATCGCGTCGCCGGTGTTGAAGCGCGTGCCGCGCACCTTAGCGAGCTCCCAGCCCGGCCCCATGTAGCGCGTGCGCCACTCGGTGTTCGCCTGGAAGCCGCCAGCCGCAAGCACGACCGATCGGGAAGAAACGGTCTTGGTCTTTCCTTCATGCTTGACGACAACACCGTGGACACCCGAGTCATCGGCGACGAGCGAAACCGCGCGTGCGCCGTACCAGATCTCGATGTCGTTCTTGCGCGCGATCCGGGTGAGCGACTCGACCAGGCCGGGTCCGCCGCCCACCGCCTCGAGCGCGAGGCCGCCCCAGAACTTAAACCTGCCGCCGATGTTGAACGCCTGCCGGCCCCAGGCGGCAGTGAAGCGCACGCCCTTGTGGCGCATCCACAGCACGGCAGGATAGCTTTCCTTCACCAGCAGCTCGGTGAGATCCGGGTCGCAGCGGTACTCGGTGACGCGCGCCATGTCGTCGATGAACTGCTCGGCGGTGTAGGCGCCGAAGTCCGTGCGCGCCACCTCATCGTCGCTCAGCTCGATCAGCTTTCTCAGGTCGTCGACGCCGTTGTAGACGATGCGCATGAGGCCCGCGGTGAAGCGCGAGTTGCCTCCCGCTTCCTCCTCGGGTGCGCGCTCGAGCACCAGAACCTTTTGGGAATGCTCTCTTGCGGCCAAGGCCGCACAGAGGGCCGCATTGCCGCCGCCCACAACCACGACGTCGTACGTCGTCCTTGATTCGTCGTACATCAGTCCGCCTTCACGTTCGCCGCGCGCACCACCTTGCTCCAGCGCTCCTGCTCCTTCTTGATGAACGCGGCGTATTCCTGCGGCGTGGAGCCTACCGCCTCGGCGTCGTCGGCCTTGAAGCGCTCGAGCACCAGCGCGCTCTTCGCCGCCTTGCGCGCTTCCTCGGCGAGGCGGCGGATGATCGGCTCGGGCGTGCCCGCCGGCGCGTTGAGCCCGTACCACTGCGAAGTCTCGAACCCGGGATAGCCCTGCTCGGCGACGGTGGCCACGTCGGGAATCGAATGCAGCCGCTTCGAAGTGCCGACCGCGATCACGCGCAGCTTGCCGGACTTGACGTGCGGCAGAAGCGGCGGCGTGCCCGCCGAGGTCGCTTGCGTGCGGCCGGCGATCAGGTCGGTGACGTTCGGCCCGGTGCCCTTGTAAGGGACGTGCTGCAGCTCGATCCCGGCCACCTGCTTGAGGTACTCCATCGCCAGGTGGCCCGCGGAGCCGTTGCCCGCGCTGCCGTAATTGATCTGTCCGGGCTTCGCCTTCGCCAGTGCAACGAACTCGCGCAGGTCCTTCGCCGGCACCTCGTGGTACACGACGAAGATGTTGGGCACGATCGCGAGCAGCGACACCGCGGCGAAATCCTTGTCGACATCGTAGGGCAGCCGCTCGTACATGTACGGATTCATCGCGAGCGAGCCCACGTGGCCGATGATGAGCGTGTAGCCGTCGGGCGCGGCGCGCGCCACTTCCTGCATGGCGATGTTGCCGCCGCCGCCCGGCTTGTTCTCGATCACGACACTCGTGCCCAGACCCTTCGCCATCTCCTCCGACATGAAGCGCGCCACCAGCGTCGAGCTGCCGCCCGGGGCGAAGGGCACGACCAGGCGGATCGGCTTGGACGGATACGGCTGAGAATAGGCGGCGTGGCAAAGCGCCGCAGTCAAGAGGGCAACAACCAATTTCATGCCGAGAACCCGTAAAGGCGCACGGGATTGTCGACCAGGATCTGCTTGCGCACGCGCGCGTCGGGCGCCCACAGCGGCAGCTGGTTGAGCAGGCGGGCGTCGTCGATCTGGAAGAAGGGACGCACGTCCATCGGGCCGATGCCCGGCATCGGCTCGGAGTTCGGGTGCGGCCAGTCGGTGCCCCAGACGATGCGCTCTGGATTCGCCGCGATCAACGCTCGCGCGAGCGGCGCCGCGTCGGCGAAATCCGGTCCCTGGTGCGACACGCGGTAGGCGCCCGAGATCTTCACGTAGGCCTTGCCCGAGCGCAGCAGCTCGACGAGGTCGGAGAACCCCGGCTGCCCGACTCCCGCCGCCGCCTGCGCACGGCCGAAGTGATCGAACACCACCGGCACCGGGGAGGCGAGCACCAGATCCTTGATCGAGGAAATCACCGGCAGGGTGACGTACATCTGGACGTGCCAACCGCGCGTCTTTGTGCGCTCGGCGGCGGCCTGGAAGCGCTTGCGCGCGGCCGCGGGATCGGGCGCCGCGCCGCCGGTCGCCAGGTTGATGCGGATGCCGCGGATGCCGGCGCGCGCCATCGCATCGAGGTCGCTCTCCGGGGTCTTGTCGTCGATCACCGCGACGCCGCGCGCGTTGGTGCCGCGCGCCTTCATGCCCCAGAGTGTGGCCGAATTGTCGGTGCCGTAGACGCTCGGCGTGACGATGACCACGCGCTGCATGCGCAGCGCCTTGTGGAGCTGCGCCATCTCCTCCGGCAGCGCCGGCTCAGGCGTATAGACCCGCCCCGCGGACATCGGGAATTCGCGCATGTCGCCGTGGATGTGGGTGTGGCAATCGCACGCGCCGGCGGGCACCTCGAAGTTCACCGCGGTCGCGGGCTGCGAGGCCTTGGCAAGCGCGAGGCGCGGTGCGAACGAGGCTGCGGCCGCGGCGAGCAGCATCTGGCGTCGGTTGGGCATGTCCATCCTCCTCAGAACTGGTAGCGGCGCAGGCCGCCGTCGACCGGGATCACCGCGCCGGTGATGTAGCGCGCGAGCGGCGAAGCGAGGAAGCAGGCCAGGTTCGCCAGGTCCTGCGGCTGGCCGTACTCGCCGACCGGAATGTCGTGCTCGCTCTCGCGCTTGCGAAACTCGGGCGGATAGTTGCGCAGGATCTGCTCGCTGATGATGCGGCCGGGCGGAATGCAGTTGACCGTGATGCCGTGCTTGCCGACCTCGCGCGACAGGCCCTTGGCCCACGAGTGCATCGCCGCCTTGGCGGCGAAGGCGCCGTTCAGGCCCTCGGGCTCGGACTTGCCGGTGACGTTGATCACCCGGCCCCACTTGCGCTCGATCATCTGGGGCAGGAGCGCGTGGGCGAGCTGGCGCTGGCGCACGAAGTTGAGCGTCAGCGCCTCTTCCCACTGCGCGTCGGTGGACTCGAGCGTGAAGCGGCGGCTTCCACCCGCATTGTTCACCAGGATGTCCACCGCACCAAGCCCCTCGAGGGCCGCGGAAGCGATGGTTTCCACGGAATTCGCTTTGAGGAGATCGCATTCGATGATGACCAGCTTCTGCCCGACTTCCCGCTCCAGCTCTTCGAGCAGATTGCGCCGGCGCGCCATCACGGCGAGGCGCACGCCTTCCCGGGCCAGCGTCGTCGCAATGGCGCGGCCGATGCCCATGCTTGCGCCCGTGACGAGGGCGGTGCGGCCGCGAAGCTCGAGGTCCATCTAGCGATTGAACTGCAAGATGTGCATGCCGGTATTGGCCCGGTCGACGACGTAAATGTAGCCGCGGTCGTCGACGTCGAGGTTGTTCGACTGGATCGCCACCTTGCAACGCTCGCCTGAGGGCGTCTTGACGCAGCGCTTGTCGGTCTTGTCGGTGGTCGCCGGGATGTAGTAGCCCGCCTCGCGCGGATGGAACGGATCGCGGATGTCGATCGCGCGCACGCCCGCGTTGAACCAGGTGACGAAAATGTACTGGCGTGCGTACATCGCCGGCTGGTTCTCGTTGGAGGAATGCGCGCCGAAGCGCCCGCCGCGGCTGCAGAAGCCGCCCTTCGAGTCGGGGTGGTTCTCGGGCACGTTGAACGTGGCCACGCCCACCGGCTTCTTCTCGTCGGTGATATCGGCGACGAACACCATCTGGCGCGGCTCCTGGCACTCGTTGGAGATCTCCTCGTTGACGATGAACGCGAAGTCGCGGCGGTTCGCGCCCTTGTCCTTCGAGAATTCGGCAAGGTCCATGCCGAGCACCGGGAGCGACGTGTGCACGCCGTTGTTGGCGGAGAGGTCCATGCGCCCCACCTGCGGCGCGAGCAGGTTCGCCGGGGTCGGCTCGTGCGGCCCCGCCAGGAGCTTCGCCCGGTCGACGATCTGCAGCACGCCCAACTTGTTGGTGCCGTAGCCGAAATAGATGCGGTTGCCCTTGGGCCCGGTGGAGATCGGCCCGTGCAGCTCGGTGGGCACGTCACCGCTCGCGCCGGGCTGCTGGCCGACGAGGCCGAAGTTGCGGATCAGCACCGGATGCGCCGGGTCCGAGAGGTCGAAGACCTGCGTCATGCGCCGCGTGCGCCAGTCGGGGAGGCCGGAAACGAGATAGGCGATGCCCGTGTCGCACTCCCACCAACTCTTGTGCGTGCCCTTGAGCTTGTCGACCACCACGACGATGCGCGCGGGCTTTTCCGGCGCAGTGACGTCCCAGACTTCGTGCGCGAGGTTGCCGTAGGTGCGCAGAAGATAAACCTTCGACTTGTCGGCCTTCGGCAGGTCGGCGCCGTTGCACACGCGCACCATCTGCGCGCCCCCCGACTCGGCCTGGCCCGGCTCGCCCGGAATATGCGCGATGTAGCGCGGCGCGCGCGGATCGGTCACGTCGACGATCGAGGTGCCGTTGTCCTCCTCGCGGCCGGTGAGGGAATTGAGCACCTTGCCGCCGTGGTGCCCGATGTAGGCGATCCAGCGCTTGCCTTGCTGGTGCACCAGCGGCTGGTAGGCGCTGCGCGTCTGGAGCTCTTCGTGGCCGAGGAGCGTCATGTTCGACGCGCTCGCGCCGTGCTGCGCAAAGCAGCTCCCCATAAAGAGAACGGCAAGTACCCCGCCAACAAACCTGATCACGTCATGTCCGGCGTTCGAGACCATGGGAGACGCGAATCCTACCGGAGCAGGCTCGCCGGCACGTTGATTGCGGTGAAACGCACGCTAGACAACACCACGCCCCATTTCGTCGTTATTTCACAAGGAGGCTGTATGAACTTCAAGCAGTTATTGGTAGTAGCGGTTGCCGGTGCCTTCGCGCTCCCCGTCGCGGCGCAGCAGTCGGCCGATAGCGACAGCATGATTCTTGCGCAAGGGCCCTCCGGAACCAGCGCCGTGGGCAACGGGCCCACGGGCGGCACACCGAGCCCCCAATCTGCCGGCGAGCCCAAGGCCCCGATGGCCGGCGAGCGCAGCACGGCGGGCGGCACGGCAAAGCACGCGAACCGCGGCGCGCCCGACTTCTCCGCCATAGACAAGAACGGCGACGGCATGATTTCGCGCTCCGAGTGGGATGCGTATCACCGTTCCGGCGCGGCGGCGAGCGGCGGCGCGACCGCCTCTCCGTCGGCCACGACCACGCCGGCCCCCCGCGGCAAGGCCGGCAGCAGCGCGAAAGCGGGCGACCCGTCCTCGCGCGCGCCTTCGAGCGACACGGCCACCAGCCCGTCGACCAGCGGCGCCGGCAAGGCGCAGTAATCGAGACGAATGCGGCGCCCGGGAAACCGGGCGCTTCTTTTTTTTTGGAGAGATCGATTTGAAACCGGTAGTTGCAGGGCTTCTCGCTTCGGGAGCCCTAGCGTGCACCGCCCATGCGGCGCAGCGCGCCGAGAGCGCGATGGAATGCGGCATCGCCGCCGACATGGCGGTCGTGGCCCACTCGCTCGCGCGCGAGCAGGTCCAGCGGCCGAAGGCGGACGCTATCCTGGTGCGCATCTACGACGTGTCCGAATCCGACCGCGGCAAGGAGTTGCTGCGCGATATCACCGACGCGGCCTACGGCGCCGAGCAGCAGGCGAATGCCTCGGCCGGCGGCACGGCCTCGAGCCAGGAGTTCGCCGAAGAGCTCTACACCACGTGCATGAAGAGTGGCGGCGACATGGACATCATCCTCGGCCGGCGCTCCTGATTACTCGGCTTTTGCGCCCGATTCCTTGACCAGGCGCGCCCAGAGCGGCGCCTCCTGCCTGAGGAAGGCGGCGAAGTCGGCGGGCGAAGCCGAGCCCGACACTTCAGTCCCCTCGCGCCCGAGCGCCGGGCCGACGCTAGGCGCGCGCAGCGCCTCGCTGGTGGCCGCGTACAGTCGCCGTGTCACTTCGGCCGGCGTCGCCGTCGGGACGAAGAAGCCGTACCAGAACGAGAGCTCGTAGTCGGGCAGGCCCGCCTCGGCCATTCCCGGCACCCCCGGCACCAGCGGCGTGCGGTTACGGCTCGTGACCGCAAGC
>DASYPG010000130.1:0-3565 GCA_036006885.1 Burkholderiales bacterium
CGGCAGCCGGCCGTCGCGGCGCACTTCGGCCTGGCGCTCCACCAGGCGGTGGGAGAGGTAGATCGCCATGGGCATGAGCCCCGGCGTCTCGTCGCAGGCATAGCCGAACATGAGGCCCTGGTCGCCCGCGCCCTGGTCGAGGTCGACAGCCCGATCCACGCCTTGGGCGATGTCGCGCGACTGCTCGCCGTAGGCGACGATCACAGTGCAGGTGTGAGTGTCGAAGCCGATCTTGGGGTCGGTGTAGCCGATGCGCTGAATGGTCTTGCGCGCGATCGCGTCGAAGTTGACCCGCGCGTTGGTGGTGATCTCGCCGGCGAGCACTACGAGGTTGTTCTTCACCAGGGTCTCGGCTGCGACGCGCGAGCGGGGGTCCTGGGCTAGAATCGCGTCGAGCACCGCGTCGGAGATCTGGTCGGCAACCTTGTCCGGGTGCCCTTCGGACACCGATTCGGAAGTAAACAGAAATTCGCTCATTGCGTGCGCCTTCTTGTGGGAGGGCGCAAGGATACCAAAATCTTGTCTTTCCCCAGCGTTCTCCTGCGTCTCGCCGGGAAACTGCCGCTGCCGCTGCTGCATGCGTTGGGAAGCGTCCTCGGCTGGGTGATTTATGGGATCTCGCCCACCTACCGCAGGAACCTGCGCGCCAATCTGCGGCAGGCCGGCTACAGCGACGCGCGCACCCGCCGCGAGGCGATCGGCGCGGCGGGCAAGATGCTCACCGAGCTGCCCGCGCTCTGGTTCCGCTCGCACGCCGAGGTCGCCGCGATGGTGCGCAAGGTGCACGGCATGGAGCAGGCGCTCGCCGCGCGCGAGGAGGGAAAGCCGCTGCTTTTCCTCACTCCGCACATGGGCTGCTTCGAGGTTACGGCGCAATACGCCGCGCTGCACATGCCGATCACGGTGCTCTACCGGCCGCCCAAGATGAGCTGGCTCGATCCGCTCATGCGCGAAGGCCGCAATCGGCCGAACGTGCGCCTCGTGCCCGCCGACTTGAGCGGCGTGCGCGCGATCTTCAAGGCGCTGCGCGACGGCGAGGCGGTCGGCTTCCTGCCCGACCAGGTGCCCGGCGAAGGCGAGGGCGACTGGGCCGAGTTCTTCGGCCGTCCGGCGTACACCATGACCCTCGCCGTCCGGCTCGCGGAACGCGAGGGCGTGCGCTGCTTTCTCGCCTTCGGGCGCCGGCTCCCCCGCGGGCGCGGCTACGAGATCCAGCTTCGGCCCCTGCCTGAAAAGCTCGAGGGGGAAACGGCGACCCGGCGGCTTAACCGCGCGCTCGAGGACCTGGTGCGCGAATGCCCCGGCCAGTACCTCTGGAGCTACAACCGCTACAAGGTGCCGAGGGGAGCGCGTCCTGCTTAGCCGACTTCTCGGTCGCGTCTTCGTGGGGTTCATGTGGCTCGTGCGCTTCCTGCCGTTTCGCGCGGTCGCGGCGATCGGCGAGGCGATGGGAGCGGTCGTGTTCTGGCTCATCCCGGAGCGGCGCAAGGTCACGCGCGTCAACCTCGCCAAGTGCTTTCCCCAGTGGAGCGAGGAGAAGCGCGAGGCGATCGCGCGGGCGCACTTTCGCGCCTTCCTGCGCAGCTTCATCGACCGGGGCATCCTCTGGTGGTCGGCGCCCGAGCGCGTCGAGGCGCTGGTTCGCCTCGAGGGCTTTGAGCATCTTCAGGCTCTCGCGGGCCAGCGCATCGTGCTCCTCGCGCCGCACTTTCTCGGCCTCGACGCGGGCGGCATCCGGCTCGCCAAGCAGTGGCCGCGCATGGCGAGCATGTACTCGCGCCAGAAGGATCCGCTGCTCGACCGGCTGCTCCACGCCGGGCGGCTGCGCTTCGGCGGCGCGATCTATCCGCGACAGGCGGGCATCCGCAAGATCCTGCGCGCGGTCCAGGCAGGCGAAGCCTTTTATTACCTTCCCGACATGGACTTCGGTCGGAAGGCCTCGGTGTTCGTACCGTTCTTCGGCGTGCCGGCCGCGACGACCGTCGGACTGTCGTATATTGCCCGGATCACGGGCGCCCGCGTCGTGCCCGTCGTTACGCGCATGCTGGCCGACGGCCGCTATGTCGCACGGCTCTACCCGCCATTGGAAGGCTTTCCGAGCGGCGACGACACGGCCGATACGCGGCGCATGCTGGCCTTCATCGAGGAGCGCGTGCTGGAGATGCCCGAGCAGTACCTCTGGATGCACAAGCGGTTCAAGACCCGCCCGGAAGGGGAAGCAAAATTCTATTGAGAGTCGCGGTGCTGGGCGCGGGCCACATGGGGCGCTACCACGCGGAGAAATTCGCCGCCCGCGGTGATTGCCGGCTTGTCGGCGTCGCCGACGTCGAGCCCTCGCGCGCGCAGGCGCTCGCGCAGAAGCTCGGCTGCCCAGCTTTTTTCCATTACCAAGATACATTCAAACACGCCGATGCGGCCGTGGTCTCGGTGCCGACGGAGCGCCACCATGAGGTGGCCGCCGCCTGCCTCGAGGCGGGATTGCACGTGCTGGTGGAGAAGCCGATCGCGGTCGATCTCGCGCAGTCGGACGCGCTGATTTCGCTCTCACGGGAGAAGAAGCGCGTGTTGCAGGTCGGACATGTGGAGCGCTACAACGCGGCGTTTCGCGCGCTCGCCGCGCGCATGCAGCGGCCGCTCCTGATCGACGCCGAACGTCTTTCGGGATTCAAGCGGCGCGGCGCGGATGTCGACGTGGTGCTCGATCTCATGATCCACGACCTGGATCTGTGCCTCGCGCTCGCAAGGTCCGAGGTGACCGACCTCAGCGCCTGCGGCTTTCGCGTCCTGACGCAGGACATCGACATCGCTACCGCGCGCCTCGAGTTCGCCGACGGCTGCGTGGCGAACCTTTCCGCCAGCCGCGTCAGCCAGGCACCGGTGCGCAAGCTCCGGGTGTTCCAGCCCGGGCTCTACGTGTCCGCCGATCTGCAGGCGGGGAGCCTGCGCTACGTCGGCCAGGTGCAGGGGACGATCGAGGAGCGGGAGGAGAGCCATGCCGGCGGCGACGCGCTTGCCTCGCAGGCGGAGGGCTTCGTGAAGGCGATCCAGGGAGGCTCGGCCGCCGGCGTGGACGGCGCGGACGGCCGCAGGGCGCTCGGCCTCGCACTGGACGTCGGCAGGCTGGTGCGCGAGCGACTGCGGAGGTTCGGATGAGTGCGGCGAATCCCATTCCCATGGTCGACCCTGCGGCCGAGTACCGCCTGCTCAAGGGCGACATCGATGCCGCGGTGGGCCGCGTGCTCGCGTCGGGCCGCTACGTTCTCGGTCCCGAGGGCGAGGCGCTCGAGCGCGAGGTCGCCGCCTACGTGGGCGCGCGGCATGCGGTGGGCTGCAATTCGGGCACCGACGCGCTTCATCTGCCGCTCGTCGCGGCGGGCATCGGCCCAGGCGACGAGGTCATCGTGCCCGCATTCACCTTCTTCGCCACCGCCGAGGCTGTCTCGTACACCGGGGCGACGCCCGTCTTTGCCGACATAGATCCCGCCACCTTCAATCTCGGCGTCGAATCCCTGACCGAGAAGCTCACGCCGAAAACCCGGGCGGTGATTGCGGTCCACCTCTTCGG
>DASYPG010000131.1:0-15939 GCA_036006885.1 Burkholderiales bacterium
GCAGCTCGCCGGTATCGACTTTGCGCAGCGCACCGGCGTCAACTGGACCTACATCCCGTACAAGGGCGGCTCGGACGCAGTCGCCGCGGTCGCGGCCGGTCAGGCAGACGTGCTCTTCAACGGCATGCTCGCCACCTGGCCCACGGTCCAGGGCGGCAGGCTTAAGGCGATTGCAATCTCGAGCGCCCGGCGCATGGCGAGCGCCCCCGATACGCCGACGGTCGCCGAGCAGGGCTTGCCCGGCTTCGAGACCGGCTCGTTTCAAGGCGTGGTTGGGCCAGCCGGCGTACCCCCCGACACGGTGCTGAAGTTGAATTCACAACTGATCAAAACCCTCAGCACCGACGACATGAAGGAGCGCTTCGCCAAGCTGGGAACCGAGGTTCGCACCGGCTCGCCCGAAAGCCTCGGCCAGTGGCTCTCCACGGAACAGGCGAAATGGGCACGCGTGGTGAAGGAGTCGGGAGCGAAGTTTGACTAGGCGCAAGAAGCCCGAGGAGCTGCGCAGCCACCGCTGGTTCGGCGTCAACGACCTGCGTTCGTTCGGCCATCGCTCGCGCACCGCGCAAATGGGCTATGACCGCGGCGACTACGCCGGCAAGCCGGTGATCGCCATTATCAACACCTGGTCGGACATCAATACCTGCCACACCCACTTCAAGCAGCGCGTCGAGGAGATCAAGCGCGGCGTGTGGCAGGCGGGCGGCTTCCCGGTGGAAATGCCGGCCATGTCGCTCGCCGAGGTGATGCAGAAGCCGACCACGATGATGTACCGCAACTTTCTCGCCATGGAGACCGAGGAGCTGCTGCGCTCCTATCCGGCTGACGGCGCGGTGCTGATGGGCGGCTGCGACAAGACCACGCCGGCGCTGCTGATGGGCGCGATCAGCATGAACCTGCCGGCGATCTACTTCCCGGCGGGGCCGATGCTCTCGGGCCACTGGCGCGACACTACGCTCGGGTCGGGGTCGGACACGTGGAAATACTGGGCTGAGCTGCGCGCCGGAAACATCACCGAGCGCGACTGGCAGGAGATCGAGGACGGCATCGCGCGCTCGCCGGGAACATGCATGACGATGGGCACCGCGGCAACGATGATGTCGCTCGCCGAGAGCCTCGGCTTCACGCTGCCCGGCGCGGCCTCGATCCCCGCGCCCGATTCGAATCATGCCAAGCTCGCGACGCTGACCGGCAAGCGCATCGTCGACATGGTCTGGGAAGACCTCAAACCGACGGACTTCCTCAGGAAAGAGTCATTCGACAACGCCATCGTCACGCTGATGGCGATGGGCGGTTCGACCAACGCGCTGATTCACCTCGTCGCCATCGCGGGACGCGCCGGCATCAAGCTGGCGCTCGAGCGCTTCAACGACTTCTCGGCGAAGGTACCGCTGCTCGCCAACGTCCGCCCTTCGGGCGACAGGTACCTGATGGAGGACTTCTACTACGCCGGCGGTCTGCGCGCGCTGCTCGCCGAATTGGAGGACCTGCTCCATCTCGAGTGCCGCACAGTCAACGGCGCGACTTTGGGCGAAAACCTGGCCGGCGCGCGGATCTACAACAATGAAGTGATCAGGACCAGAAACAATCCCCTGAAGGAATCCGGCGGTCTGGTCGTGGTGCGCGGCAACCTGGCCCCGAATGGCGCCGTGATCAAGGCCTCGGCCACGAAAATCGCGAAGCACGTCGGCAAGGCAGTGGTCTTCGACGACTACAACGACATGGCCGCTCGCGTCGACCGCGACGACCTCGAGGTCGACGCCGACTCGGTGCTGGTTCTGCGGAACGCCGGGCCGCTCGGCGGCCCGGGCATGCCGGAATGGGGCATGCTGCCGGTGCCGAAGAAGCTGCTCATGCACGGCGTGCGCGACATGGTGAGGGTTTCGGACGCGCGCATGAGCGGCACGAGCTACGGCTGCTGCGTCCTGCACGTCGCGCCGGAGTCCTTCGTCGGCGGTCCGCTCGCATTTGTCAGGAACGGCGACCTGATCGAGCTCGATGTGGAGAAGCGGGCGCTGAACCTGAAGATCTCGCCCGAAGAGATGCAGAAGCGGAAAAGCGCCTGGAAGCCGCCGGCGCGGAAATACGAGCGCAGCTATGGCGCCATCTTCTCCGGCCACGTCAAGCAAGCCGACGAGGGCTGCGACTTCGACTTCCTGGAAGGTACCGCGCCCACCCCGGAGCCCGAGATCCACTGACATGGAACTGCCGCAAAACCGCTTCAAGCGTGCGCTCAAGGCGGGCACGCCGCAGATCGGCCTGTGGTCGAGCCTGTCGTCGAACTACAGCGTCGAAGTCATCGCCGGAGCGGGCTTCGACTGGATCCTGCTCGATACCGAGCATTCTCCGGCCGATCTCGAGAACCTGCTCACCCAGCTGCAGGCCGCGGCCCCGTACCCGGCGCACCCGGTGGTGCGCGTGCCTTGGAACGACATGGTGACGATGAAGCGCGTGCTCGATATCGGTGCCCAGTCCCTCCTCGTGCCTTATGTATCGACGCCCGCGGAGGCGAAGAGCTCGGTTTCGTACACGCGCTACCCGCCGGCCGGCGTGCGCGGCGTCGCGGGCACGACGCGCGCGACGCGGTTCGGCCGCGTGAAGGACTATGCAAAGCACGCGCACGAGGAAATCTGCGTGCTGGTGCAGGTGGAAACCGAGGCGGCGCTGGATAGCATCGAAGCGATCTGCGGAATAGAAGGCGTCGACGGCGTGTTCATCGGTCCGGCGGACCTGCACGCCTCGATGGGCTATACCGGCGAGATCGCCAACCCGAAAGTGAAACCGCTGATCGACAGAGCCATTCGCCGTATCCGCGAATGCGGCTGCGCCCCCGGCATCCTCACCCCCAGCGAAACGGACGCTCGTCATTGGCTCGAATGCGGCGCGCTCTTCGTCGCGGTGGGCGCGGACGTGGGCATCCTCGCGCGCGGCACCGAAGCGCTCGCGGCAAAATTCAAGTCATGAAACCCGAGATCGTCATCACTGCGCGCGGACACGCCGGCACCATGGCGACGCTGCAAGCCGAGTTCACCAGCCACCTTTTGTCCGAGGCGTCCGATCGTACAGGCTTCCTGAAGCAGCACGCCCCCGCGGTGCGCGCACTGGCGACGTTCGGGCCGATGGCGGTGGACGGCAAGCTGATGGACGCGCTGCCGAAGCTCGAAATCATTTCCAACTTTGGTGTCGGCGTCGACGCGATCAACCTGGACGACGCGAAGAAGCGCAACATCATCGTCACCAACACGCCCGACGTGCTCAACGAGTGCGTCTCAGACACCGCGCTCGCGTTGATCCTTAACACGGTGCGCAAGTTCCCGCAGTCCGAGGTCTATCTGCGGGGCGGCAACTGGGCATCGCGCGGTCCCTATCCGCTGACCACCTCGATCGGCGGCAAGACGCTGGGCGTGCTGGGTCTCGGCCGCATCGGCGAGGCCATCGCCAAGCGCGCCGCGGCGTGCGGCATGAAGATCCGCTACCACAACCGCAGCCGCAAGGACGTGCCGTATCCCTACGACCCGGACCCGGTGGCTCTGGCGCGCAACAGCGACGTGCTCCTCGTGGTCACGCCGGCCACCGCGGAAACGAGCCGCATCGTCGACGCCCCGGTGCTCGATGCGCTCGGCCCCGACGGCTATCTCGTCAACATCGCGCGCGGCTCGGTGGTGGACGAGCCCGTCCTGCTGCGTTACCTCCAGGAAAAGAGGATCGCCGGGGCGGGGCTGGATGTCTTCGTCGACGAGCCGCGCGTGCCGCCGGAGTTTTTCGGCCTGGACAATGCCGTGCTTTTTCCCCACGTCGGCAGCGCGACCGTGGAGACGCGCAAGGCGATGGGCGACCTGCAGATCGAGAACCTGCGCCGGCACTTCGCCGGCAGGCCCGTTCTGACTAGAGTGGCTTGAGGGACTAGGCGGGGCTCAGGGCCTGCGTTTCAACGCAGGCCTGAAGGCATTCGGCAGCGCACTGCCTGCAGCGACCACAGCCAGCGCCGACGCCTAGCTCGAGAGCGAGCTCATCCACTGTGCACACGCCCGCCTGAACGCGCTCCTGGACCTGGCTTTCCGTTACCGAGTTGCAAACGCAGACGTACATCCCTGCTCCTTAGTGCGAATCGCTTTCAATGGCCGTCTTTGCCTGCGAGTGATCACTAACGATCATCGTTTTGAAAGGACTGGTAAAAGGCCATTGACACAATAGATGAGAATAATTATCGTTCACTCTTGGACTTAAAGCAAGCCCCCTCGCCGCAGGACGGCAACCAGACGCAGCGCTTCCCGTTGCGCGTCACAAGCGAGGCGTTGCTCGGCCGACGCCAGGAGCTGGTGATCCTCCACAAGGGCCGGGAATACCGGCTGCGGCTGACGCAGAACGGAAAGCTCATCCTGACGGCATAGACGAGGAAACCATGGGACAGATGATGCTGGTGACGCTGCGCGAGGGTATCGAGATGTTCCTGATCGTGGCGATCGCGGCGACCTACCTGCGCAAGACCGGTCGCGCCGCGCTGCTGCCGGCGGTGCGCTGGGGCACCGCTACCGCCATCGCGGCGTCGGTGGCGATCGGAACGGTGCTCGCCGAGAAGGCGGTGACACCGCTGTCGGAAGGCGTCCTGTCTCTCGTCGCCGCGGTCCTGGTGATCTCGATGGTGGTCTACATGCTCAAGGCTGCCCAGCACATGCGCCGGGATATCGGCGCGAGACTCGAGGCGGCGGCCGAGCGCGACGACCGCGGCGCGTGGATCGCGGTATTCCTGTTCGTCGTCCTGATGATCACCCGCGAGGGAATGGAGACGGCGTTCGTCACCGCCTCGCTCTTCCGACAGACCGAGACCGCGCACTTCGTGCTCGGCGCGATTGCGGGGCTCGGGCTTGCCGCGCTTCTCGCCTGGGGCTGGGTGCGCTACGGCCAGCGCGTGAACCTGGCGCTGTTCTTCAAGGTCACCTCGGTATTTCTCGTCGTGTTCGCGCTGCAGCTCCTGCTCAACGCGTTCCACGAAGGGACCGAAGCCAACGTGCTTCCGATCGACAACGCGTACTGGCACCTCGCCACCGAGCCGTACGGCCCGGAGGGCCCGTATGGAGCGCTCATCACGTATGGCCTGGTGCTCGTGCCTGCGGTCTGGCTGATTCTTGCCGCCTTCCAGTCCCGCCAGGTCGCACGCCAGTCGCGCCAGGTCGCGCGCGAATCCGGTTGATGCCCTAGAGGGTCGATCGGCTCGATCCAAACCTTTTCAAAGGGGAGCCAGCCAGCCGGCAGCGTTGCCAGCCCAGCCAGCCACCGAACGGTAATCCAAGCTGACTGGGAGCAACAATGAAGAGAACGGCGTTGGCATTGGCCTTGTCCTGTGCCTGGGGTGTCGCAACGAATGCACGTGCGCAGAGCACGGACGAAAAGCTGCGCATCCTGCAGCAGGAGATCGACGAGCTGAAGGCGCAGGTGCAAAGCGCGCCGACCGGATCGGCCGCGCCGGCCGTCCCGGCCACGACCATCAGCGGATACGGCGAGTTCAACTACAACAACTACAAGAGCGATGAGCGCCCCACCCAGGCCGACCTCAGGCGCTTCGTGGTCGGCTTCCACCACCGCTTCGACGAGCGGCTCACGTTCCACTCCGAGGTCGAGTTCGAGCATGCCGTGGTCAGCAAGGACGACGAGGGCGAAGCCGAGATCGAGCAGGCGTGGGTCAACTACAAGTTCAGCGATGCGATGAACTTGAAGGGCGGGCTGTTTCTCATTCCGCTCGGCATCCTCAACGAGACTCACGAGCCGCCCACCTATTACGGGGTCGAGCGTAACGAAGTGGAGACCCGCATCATCCCCACGACCTGGCGCGAGCTCGGGGCCGGCGTGCATGGCCTGCTCGCCGGCGGCCTGCGCTACGACGTCGGCATCACGACCGGGTTCGACAGCGGCAAGCTGGACGATCCGTCCACCGGCGTGCGCAGCGCGCACCAGGAAGGACAACTCGCCAATGGGCATGATCTGAGCGTCTACGGCGCATTGAACTACCGCAGCCGCGGCCTGCTGCTCGGCGGCGGGGTGTTTACCGGCAACACCGGGCAGAATGGAGCTTCCAACCCGCTGCTGAAAGGCGTCGACGCGCGGCTCACGATGTGGGACGTGCACGCCCAATATAAGGTCGGCGGGCTCGAGCTCCAAGCGGTGTACGCCGACGGAAAGCTCGCCGACGCTGACCAGCTCAATGCCGCGATCCTCGCCACCTCGGCGGAGCCCTTCGCCGCGCCCAACCGGATGAAGGGTGCATATGTGCAGGCCGCCTACCATGTCTACAAGCGCGATAAGCTCGATTTCGCTCCGTTCGTTCGCCTGGAGAGCATCGACATCCGGCAACAGGAAGATCCTGCGAACGGCCTGTTCCAGGACCCCGCCAATCACGAGCGCATCACGACTGCCGGGTTCAACTTCTGGGTCCATCCCCAAGTGGTCCTGAAAGCCGACGTCCAGCGCTATCGCACCGACGCGACGAAGGACCGGTTCGATCTGGGCGTGGGCTACATGTTCTGACCCGCCGTGCGCCGGAGCCTGTTCGCTCTTGTCCTTGGCCTGTGCGCGGCGGCGCAGGCCCTGGGCGAGGTCTACCAGACGCCGGCGGCGTTCGTCGCGGAGGTGTTGGGCACGGTACCCGCTCCGCGGGTGTTGTGGCTAACGCGGGAAGTGCAGGCCGGGGCCGCCGCCATCCTCGATCATCCCCCGGCCAACCTACGCCAGCGCTACTGGAGCGACGGCGCGAAAAGCGTCTGGATCCTAGAAGAGATCGGCAAGGAAGAGCTGATGACCGCGGGGTTCGTGATCTCGCAGGGCCGCATTGACCATGTACGGATGCTGGCCTACCGCGAAAGCCGCGGCCAGGAGGTGCGCGATCCCTCGTTCCTGAAGCAGTTCGCCGGCGCCGGCCTCGACAAGGCCGATCGCCTGGATCGCGGCATCGACGGCATTTCGGGCGCCACTCTGTCGGTCCATGCGATGGAGCGCATGGCGCGCCTCGCCCTCTATTTCGAGCGCAGGAGCCGCGAGTAGATGCCGTTCCGGCTGCGCCTTGCCCGCACCCTGCGACGCTGGCATGCGCGCATCGGCTTCGCCGCGCTCATTTTCTTCGTGCTCATCGCGGTGACGGGCGTCGCCCTGAATCACGGCGCCGCCCTGGGCCTCGACTCGCGCCACGTTCACGCCGAATGGCTTGCGCACTGGTACGGCATCCGCCAAGAGCAGCCCAAACAGGCCTATCGCACGGCGAGTCACCTGCTCGTCGCCGCGAACGGCCGCTGGCTCCTCGATGGCTCGCCCACAGGAGAAAAGATGCCGCACCCGCTCGGCCTCGTGGAGATCGGCGACCTGCTGGTCGTCGGCGGCGAAAGCTCGCTCCATGTCTACCGCGCCGACGGCGCCCTGGTCGACCGGCTCGATGGCTACGCCTTGCCGGGCGTTCCGCTCAAGGCGATCGGGGCAGGCGAAGACGAGCTCGTGGTGCAGACACCCGCGGGTCCGTTCAGCAGCGCCGACGTGCTGAGCTGGCGGCCCGGCGCGCCGAAAATCGTGGCCTGGTCGATGCCTACACCCCTCGCCGCTTCCGATCGCGAGGCCTACGCGCGGCGCCTCGCGCCTGGCATCTCGCTGCAGCGGATCCTGCTCGATCTGCACAGCGGGCGGTTCCTCGGCAGGGTCGGCCCGCTCTTCTTCGACCTGGTCGCGATCTTCCTGACCATTCTTGCGCTGAGCGGAGCCTGGATGTTCCTCGCGCCGCGCCTGCGGCGCTAGCAGTACGTGCGACAGCTCGATAACCTGCTTGTCCTGGCGCTTGCCTGCGTGCAGTGTGCCGCATCGCCCGCCGCCGAGTACCGGGCCAGTTCATATGTCTTTGGCACGCTGGCACAGATCACCGTGTTCGGCGATGACCCCACCGCCCTGCAGCGTGCGGCGGCCGGCGTGTTTCGCGAATTCGATCGCATGCATCGCGATCTGCACGCCTGGCAGCCAGGCGAGCTAATGGCGCTGAACGAGGCGATCGCGCGCGGCGAGAAGGACATCGCGACGACCGCCGAGATCGCCGCGCTCATCGCGAACGCGCGGCGCTTCTCGGAGCGCTCAGGCGACCTCTTCAATCCGGCGATCGGTAAGCTGGTCGCGCTGTGGAGCTTCCAGCGCGACCGGCCCGGCGGCCCGGTGCCGGAGCCTTCGGAGATCGCGCGCCTCGCGCGGGCGCGGCCGAGGATGGAGGACCTCACGGTACTCGGCAACAGGGTGACGAGCTCCAATCCCGAGGTGCGGATCGACTTCGGCGGCTACGCGAAGGGCTACGCTCTCGATCGCGCCGCCGACATACTTCGGGACGCGGGCATCAGGAGCGCGCTCGTCAACGTCGGCGGCAACATTCTGGCGCTGGGCAGGCGCGGCGACACGCCGTGGCGCGTCGGCCTGGAAGATCCGCGCGGCCCTGCCGGCGAGGCGCACCTGCTGGGCACCATCGAGCTGGCGGACGGCGAGGCGATCGGGACCTCGGGCGACTACCGCAGGTACTACGTCGTCGATGGCAAGCGCTACGCGCACATCATCGACCCGCGCAGCGGCTATCCGGCAACGGGGGTTCGCTCGGTGACGGTAGTTGTCTCGCCGCGCCCCGGCGCCGGCGCGCTATCGGACGCCGCAAGCAAGCCGCTCTTCATCGCCGGAGCTTCCGGCTGGAGAGAAGCGGCGGAGAAGCTGGGCATCACCCAAGCCCTGCTCGTGGACGACGAGGGTCGCCTGCACGTGACGCCGGAATTGGCGCAGCGGCTGCAGGGACGCGACGTCGCGGCGCAGCGTCGCATGGCTCCTACAGCAGGTGGTGGCTAGAAAAGAAAAGAGGGCACGTCCGCTAGACGTGCCCTCTCGTGAAGCCTTAAGCGGCGATCAAACTGCGACTACACTTTGTTTGGCCCTGCCGTGGACCGGACCCTGGTTCGTCCGGTCTCTCGGAGCTGGGGCTGCTAACAGCGTGCTGGCCACTCGTTTGTCGTAGGGTGTAGCTTGCGCTCTACGCGTGTAGACATCCACCTGACGCCATAGTCCGTCAGGACTATCCCGTCATCCCTTCGCTACTGCCGGGGCTGACGGCTCTTCTCCAGCACCGTCATCGCGGTCGCCACCACGCCGGCGACGTCGGCTACATTCGTGGGAAGAATCACGGTGTTGGTCGTCTTGGCGAGGTTGGCGAAGGCCTCGACGTACTGCTGTGCCACCTTCAGGTTGGCCGCGTCCATCCCGCCCTTGTCGCCGATGGCGTCGGCTACGGCGCGCACGCCGGCGGCCGTGGCTTCGGCGATCACGCGGATTGCGGTCGCATCGCCCTGGGCCTTGTTGATCGCCGCTTGCTTCTCACCCTCGGACCTCAGCACTGCGGCCTGTTTTTCTCCGTCGGCGACGTTGATCTCCTGCTGGCGCTCGCCCTCGGACTTGGCGATCAAGGCTCGCTTCTCGCGCTCGGCGGTGATCTGTTGCTGCATCGAGCGCAGGATCGCCTCCGGCGGCGTCAGGCTCTTGATCTCGTAGCGCAGCACCTTGATGCCCCAGTTGCGCCCCGCCTCGTCGAGCGACGCCACGATCTGCCGGTTGATCTCGTCGCGCGACTCGAAAGTCTTGTCCAGCTCCATCTTGCCGATCTCGCTGCGCAGCGTCGTCTGGGCAAGCTGCGAGATCGCGGCGATGTAATTCGACGAGCCGTATGACGCGAGTCGCGGATCGGTCACCTGGTAGTAGAGGATGCCGTCCACCCCGAGTTGCGTGTTGTCCTTGGTGATGCACACCTGCTCGGGGACGTCGAGCGGCACTTCCTTCAACGAGTGCACGTACCCGACGCGGTCGAGGAAAGGAATGATCAGGTTGAGCCCCGGCTCGAGCACTCCGTGGAAGCGGCCGAGGCGCTCCACGACCCAGGCGCTCTGCTGCGGCACGATCCTCACGCCCTCGACCACGAACGCCACGATCACGCCGATGACCAGCACCCAGGGCCAGAATCTCGACAGCTCGGGCACCATGGCCACAACTACCGCGAGGCCGATCGCAATCGCGAGCTTCCAGAACATGGTGGAACCTCCTCCCATCGGGTGATGAACCTCGTGCCCCTCAGGCGGGGCGGTTCTTGACGACTTTGAGCGTATTGCCATCGGTGGCGAGCACGTACACCGTGGTGCCGGGCTCGAGCGCCTCGCGCCCCTCGACGCGCGCGTCCCAGCTTGCGCCGCGGTAGCGCACCCGCGCGAGCCGCGCGGGCGCATCGATCCACGTCTCGAAGCTCGCCGGCATGCCGGCGTCGACCGGCGCCATCTGCCGGCTCCGGTTCTTCTCGCGGTAGGCGTGGACTCCGTAGCAGCCGCCCGCGGCGATGAGGCACGCCACGACGACTTGCGCCGGGAAGTCGTAGCCGAGCCATGCCGTGCCCGCGGCGCCGAACGCGGCGACGCCGAGCATGAGCAGGTAGAACGTTCCCGTCAGCAGCTCGACGATCACCAGCGCGAGCCCGACGATCGCCCAGAGGAGCGCCGGATCCATGCGGTCAATTATAGAATCCGCCCATGCCTGCAGAGCAAAGCTACGCTGCGGCGCGGGCGCTGCACGAGACGCGCGTGCGCGAAGGGTGGCGCCCGCTCGGCCGCAAGATCGGCTTCACCAACCGCAGCATCTGGCCGCGCTACGGCGTCTACGAGCCGATCTGGGGCACGGTCTACGACCGGACCCTAATGGAAGCCAGAGACAACCGGGCCACAGTGGCTCTGGAGGGATTGCATCAACCCCGGATCGAGCCTGAGATCTGCTTCAAGCTGCGCGGTACACCCCGCTCCGCAAACAACGCCGACCTGCTCGCGGCCATCGAGTGGGTCGCCCATTCGGTCGAGATCGTCCAGTGTGACCGGCCGGGCTGGAAAACGAGCCTCGAGCACTCCATCGCATTCAACGGCCTGCACGGTCGCCTGATCCTCGGCAGCAGGATACCGATCGACCGCCTGCCCGATGTGGAGGCTCGGCTGCCCCGGCTCGAAATGATCCTGAGGAAGGGCGAGGCGACCGTCGACCGTGGCCTCGGCGAGATCGTGCTGGGAAGCCCGCTCGCCGCGCTCGGCCATCTCGTGCGGCTGCTCTCAACGCAGCCGGAGGCGCCGCCGCTCGCGGCGGGCGAGATCATCAGCACCGGCACCGTCACCGACGCGCACCCGGTCGCCCCGGGCGAAGCCTGGAGCACCGAAATCCGCGGCCTGCCGCTCGCCGGGCTGCGCCTCGCTTTTTCATGAGGCCGCTCGACGGGATCACCGTCGTCGCTCTCGAGCAGGTCATCGCCGGTCCGTTCGCCACGCGGCAGCTTGCCGAGCTCGGGGCGCGCGTCATCAAGATCGAGCGACCGGGCGGCGGCGACGCCGCGCGCGGCTACGACCGGACGGTGAAGGGGCTGTCGTCACATTTCGTGTGGACCAACCGCTCCAAGGAAAGCCTCGCGCTCGACCTGAAGCACGCCCAGGCGCAGGAGGTGCTTTCCCGGCTGGTCGAGCGCGCCGACGTCTTTCTGCAGAACCTGGCACCGGGCGCGGTCGAGCGGCTCGGGCTCGGCGCCGAAACCCTTAGAAGGAAGCATCCACGGCTCATCTGGTGCGGAATCTCCGGCTACGGCCCGGCCGGACCGTATGCCCGGAAGAAGGCCTACGACCTTCTCGTGCAGTGCGAAGCCGGGTTGCTCTCGGTCACCGGCACCGCCGAAGCGCCGGCGAAAGCCGGCATCCCGGTCGCCGACATCGCGGCGGGCATGTACGCCTTTTCCGCCGTGCTGGCCGCGTTGATCCGAAGAGGGCGCACCGGAGAAGGCGCGACCCTCGATATCACGATGTTCGAGGCCTTGGGCGAATGGATGGGGTTCCCGGCCTACTTTACCGGCTACGGCGGGGCGCCCCCGCCCCGTTCGGGCGCCTCTCACGCCACCATCGTTCCCTATGGGCCCTTCAAGGCCGGCGATGGCGGCATCGTGTTCCTGAGCGTCCAGAACGAGCGCGAATTTGCCCGCTTCTGCGAGCTGGTGCTGGGAAACGACACCTTGGCCCGAGACCCGAGGTTCGCCTCGTCCCCGGCACGCCAGCAAAACCGCGCCGCCCTGCATGCCGAGATCGACCGGGTGTTCGGCGCACTAAGCTCGACGGAGCTGGTGCACCGGCTCGAGGAGGCCGACATCGCGAACGCCCGCCTGAACACCATGGAGGAGTTCTGGCGCCATCCGCAGCTCGAGGCGCGCGGCCGCTGGCGCGAGGTCGGCTCCCCGGCGGGCGCCATCGCCATGCTGAAGCCTCCGTTCAACCTAGACGGCCTGGAGCCGCGCATGGATCCGATTCCGGCGCTCGGTGAGCACACTGAGCGCGTGCTGCGCGAGTTGGGCTATTCGGAGCCCGAGCTCCAGGCCCTGCACCGCGACGGCGCGATCTAGCTAGCTATTTCTTGGCGGCGTCGACGCCGGCGGCCTTGGCCAAGTCGCGGTGCACCCTGGCGACGCGCTCGACCTCGCCCTTGGCGGGAAAGCGCTCGTAGAAGCCTTCCTCGCGGAACTGCTTCGCCATGTCGGCCCAGGGGGCGAGGCGCTGCTCCCAGCGGGCGAGACGGCCGGTCTCGGGCTCCGCGTCGTCGCGCGCCAGGTCGGCGCACACGCGCACCATGGCCTTGATCGTGACCGGCTTGGTCACCATGAAGGCTTCCTTGCCCCAGACCGCATCGCCGAACACGCTGCGCGCGGCCTTGAAGAAATCCCGGATGACGGCGTAGTAGCGCGGAACTTCCTTGGAGCTGCCGCCCGCGAGCTGGATCGAGCGCCAGCGCCCGCGCACCCAGCGGTGCAGCTCGTTGAAGAGCTCCGCCTGCAGCACCCACTTGTCGCGCTGGCTGCGCCCGCCGAGACGGTTAATCCGGTAGCGCAGCGGACTGTCGCCTTCGCTGTAGAGCTTCTCCACCAGCCGGGCGGCGAACTTGCGGTCTGGAGCCGCGAAGGACACGTGCTCGTACAGGTCGACGAGGTGGCTTTTGTTGATGCGCGTGGGCGTGGAATTGATGATCACGAACATCTCGGTGGCGAAGTCCTCGCTGCGCCCGTCGAAGATGATGCACGGCACGTTAATGGTGGCGGCGTCGTCGGGCCGCTCGTGCAGGTAGAAATTCAACGCCGCGAGGCGGTGCTGCCCGTCGATGATCAGGAACTTGGAGCCGGGCTCGTTGATCGTACCGGCGCCGCCGTCGCCGCCCGGGCGGAAGGTCAGCCGCTCCGACGTGAACAGCAGCACCGTCCCCGGGATCGGCGGCTGCGTCACCGCGGTCTCGTAGAAATTCTTGAGCTGGCGCACCTTGCCGCGCGAGATCGAGCGCTGGAAAGCCTTGTCCGTGCGCTCGATCCGGGCGATGAATTGAGCGATGTCGTCGTCCTCGGACACGCGGCCAGGCTCGATCTGCTCGCCCTCGCCATAGAAGCGGCTGATGAAGCGCACCTTCGCCAAGAGGTCCTTGGCGCGGTAGCTGACGAAATAAAAGACGCCGTCCTTTTGTCGGATCTGCGTCGCCTGCATGGAACTCCCTCCGTAGCCCGGTCCGGGGCGGAATGCTTGATTCCGCGCGAATATACCCGAAACCTACGGGCAGGACGGCAGCATAAGGACTTGCAGGACCTCGGCGGTGCTCCTGTTTTGAACGAAGGCGACCACCCCGGAATTGGCGCTCTGCGCCCCGGGGACGAGCGGCAGGGCCCGTTCCTGGGCGAGCCGCGCCCCCGTAAACGGCAGCGGGCCTTGCCATTCGAGCACCACGTGGTCGTGGGTCAGCGTGCGACCACGGTTTTCTCCGGCGCTCACGCGGCTCTCGAGGCGGTTTTCATAGGCGGCGAGGTAGAGACCCGCGGCGTCGACCTGCGACGCGTCGAGAACCGTGGCGCTGACACGCACCGCGAGCATGCCCGCCTTTGCCGGGATGAGCTCCAGCGCGATCTCGGCGCGCGGCGGCCGCGCATTGATCCTCGCGAGCGCCTGGTCGAATGCCGGGGTTCCCCAGCCGCCGAAGTCCTGGCCTTGCAGCATTACCTGCGGGGTATAGGCGAGCGCCAAGCGCTGTAGCTGGGTGAGCTTGCGCTGCCGCAGCGAGAACTCGTGCTTGGCGTAGCGGTCCTTCCAGCCGATGTAGTCCCAATAGTCGACATGGAGCGCGAGGGGAACCACGCGCTCCGGGACATAGCCTTGAGCCGACAGACCGGACAGCCACCGGTCCGCGGGAGGGCAGCTGCTGCATCCCTCTGAGGTATAGAGCTCCACCAGCGCGGCGGTATTGGGGCCGGACTTCGCCACGCATTGTCCGCCCTGCACCGAGGCCGCGAAGGCCGCCGCAACCACACCAAGCGCGATTCGCATGGCTCTTAGTCGAAACCGCCGAGCCGACCTTACCGAATCGGGTTCCATAATCGCGCGTGTCCCGCCTGTCCTTCTTCCTCGCCTCGCTGGTGTGGAACCTCGGGCTGGGGATGACATGGCTCGTGGTGCCGCTTTACGCCGCGTCCCAGGGGCTTTCCAACGCCCAGATCGGCGTGCTTTTTTCCCTGCCGGTGCTGGTCCAGGCGGCCCTGAATCTGGTGGGGGGCGCCTACACCGACCGCGTGGGCGGCCGCAGCATCATGCTCGCCTCCTGCTGGGTAATGGCGATCGCAGCCCTCTGGTTCATGGTCGCGAAGGGATTCTGGATGTTGCTGGCCGGCCAGATCGGCCTGATCCTCGCCCGAGCCGCATTCTGGCCCGCGACCTGGGCCATGGCGAGCGAGCTGCCCGGAAACCGCGGCATAGAACTCGGGCGCCTGAACGCCGTCACCAATGTGGGGCAGATAGCGGGCGCGGCGCTGTGCGGGTTCCTGCTGGCCGCCACGACCTTCAAGGTGACTTTCGGAACACTTGCCGCGACCGGGGTCGTAGCGTTCGCTGTCGGGCTTGCGACGCGCAGCTCGCGGCCCAAGCGGCAGGCTGCGGGGCGCAAGGTCCTCGCCGCATACGGACCGCTCCTGCGTCAACGGATCATCCGCTACTCGATCTTCTGCGCCTACATTTCGGCCCTGCCGTTCTCGCTGTCGATGTCCTTCTATCCGCTGCTGCTGGCGCGCTACGGCTATGGCGAAGACACTTCCGGGATGCTTCTGGCGCTGCGCGCCCTCGGCGCGATCGGCGCGGGACTCATTGCGGGCCGGTTCGTTCGCACAGGGCCGCAAACCCTCTGGCCTGTCGTATGCGCGGTCGGTGTATCGGCCGGCGTCGGTCTGCTCCCTGCGGTCAACCACCTGGCGCCGATCGGGCTGTGGATGCTGGTGGTCGGGTTCGGCTCGGGCGCCATGACGCTCTACTTCCAAATCACCATCGCCGAGGCGAGCCGGCCCGAGGAGCGCGGGGCCGCGCTTGCGCTCGGGGGCATGGGCTGGAGCGTGTCGCATCTTTCCACGCCGCTTCTCATGGGGTTTCTCGCCGACCGCTACGGCATCGTGGAGGGTTTCTACGTGCTGGGGGCTCTTGCACTCGCTTTCGCCGCTTTGATTGCCTGGACGCGGCGGTGGGCTTTTGAAAGGGGGCCTTGAGCCGGCCCTGAAATCAGGAGGCCTTGAAGCCGGCCCGAGATCAGGCAAGCTTGAACATCCCCGGTTCAAGCGAATGGCGTTCCAGGAGGCGGTAGAACTCGGTGCGGTTGCGCCCGGCCAGGCGAGCGGCCTTGGTGACGTTGCCCCCGGTGATCTTGAGGATCCTCACCAGGTAGTCGCGCTCGAAAGCCTTTCTGGCCTCATCCAGCGGCGTGAGGGCGCTGTCGGCGACATCCAGAGCTTGCCTGACTAAAGACTCTGGAATGACCTCCGTGGGGGCAAGCGCCACCGCCTGCTCGATCACGTTCAGGAGTTGGCGCACGTTGCCC
>DASYPG010000132.1:0-5486 GCA_036006885.1 Burkholderiales bacterium
TCTCGGGCGGCCAGCGCCAGCGCATCGGCATCGCGCGCGCGCTTGCGGTCGAGCCCCGGCTCATCGTCTGCGACGAGCCGGTGTCGGCGCTCGACGTTTCGGTGCAGGCGCAGGTGATCAACCTGCTGCAGGACCTGCAGCAGCGCCTGGGGCTCGCCTACATCTTCATCGCCCACGACCTCGCGGTGGTGAGGCACATCGCTACGCGGGTGGCGGTGATGTACCTCGGCAAGATCGTCGAGCTGACCGACACGCGCGCGCTCTTCTCCGAGCCGCGCCATCCCTACAGCCGCGCGCTGCTCGCGTCGGTGCCGATGCCCGACCCGGGAGCGAGGCGCGACAGCCGCACGCTGCTGCAGGGGGACGTGCCGAGCTCCTACGCGCTTCCGACGGGCTGCCGCTTCCATACCCGCTGCCCCTATGCGCGCGAGCGCTGCCGCGCGGAGGAGCCGGCGCTCATCGAGGCGCAGGGACATGCCACCGCCTGCCACTTCTGGAGCGAAATCCCCTTCGAATCGGCGCCGCCGCCCGTCCCGGTCAATCCGCGTCTTGCTAAGCTACAGGCCCACTTCCGGAGGGGATGATGAGGAAAACCGTACTGCCCGGCCTCGCCGCCGCGCTGATGCTGATGGCGGGCGCCGTGTCCGCGCAAACCACGCTGCGCATCGGGCTCGCCGAGGATCCCGACATCCTCGATCCGACCATGGCGCGCACCTTCGTCGGCCGCATCGTGTTCGCGGGCCTGTGCGACAAGCTCTTCGACCTGGATGAAAAGCTGAACATCGTGCCTCAGCTCGCCACCTCGTACGAATGGGCTGCCGACAACAAATCGCTCACCCTCAAGCTGAGGAGCGGCATCACCTTCCACGACGGCGAGAAGATGGACGCCCCGGCGGTAAAGTTCAACCTCGAGCGCCATAAGAACATGAAAGGCTCGAATCGGCGCGGCGAGCTCGCGCCGGTGACGAGCGTCGACGTGGTCGATCCCCTGACAGTGCGGCTCAACCTGTCACAGCCCTTCGTGCCGCTGCTCGCGGTGCTCGCCGACCGCACCGGCATGATGGTGTCGCCGAAGGCCGCCGAGGCGGCCGGCGAGAAGTTCGGCGCCGCGCCGGTCTGCTCGGGACCGTTCCGCTTCGTCGAGCGCGTGGCCCAGGACCGCATCGTGCTGCAGCGCTATCCCGGCTACTGGAACAAGGACGCGATTCACTTCGACCGCGTCGTCTATCAGCCGATCGTCGATTCGACGGTGCGCCTGGCCAACCTGCGCTCGGGCCAGCTCGACTTCATCGAGCGCCTCGCGCCCAACGACGTGCCGAACGTGCGCAGTGACAGCCGCTTCAAGCTGGCGAAGATCGTCGAGCTCGGCTACCAGGGCATTACGATCAACGTCGGTAAGAGCGACGAGGCGCAGAAGAACCCGCTCGGCAAGGACCCCCGGGTGCGCGAGGCCTTCGAGCTCTCGCTTGACCGCAATGCGATCGTCAAGGTGGCGATGGACGGCGAAGCCGTGGCGGGCAACCAGTGGGTGTCGCCGGCGAGCAGCTGGTACGTGAAGAGCGTGCCGATGCCGAAGCGCAACGTCGAACGCGCCAGGCAGCTCCTCAAGGAGGCCGGCGTGCCAAACCCGAGCTTCACGCTGATGACGCCCACCAACTCGGACCAGCAGCGCATTGCGCAGGTGGTGCAGGCTATGGCCAAGGACGCGGGCTTCGACGTCAAGATCCAATCGACCGAGTTCGCCACCTCGCTCAACCTCGCCGACAAGGGCGAGTTCCAGGCCTACGTCCTGGCGTGGAGCGGCCGCGCCGATCCGGACGGCAACCTGCAGAGCTTCCACTTCTGCAAGGCGCCGCTCAACTACGCGGGCTATTGCAACAAGGAGGTCGACGACCTCATCGACCGCTCGCGCGCCGCGGGCGACAAGGCTCAGCGCCAGAAGCTCTTCGACCAGATCGAGGCACACGTCGCCCGCGACCGGCCGATCGTGTATCTCTTCCATCGCCACTGGCTATGGGCGCACCGCGCCAAGCTCACCGGCCTGCGCACGATTCCCGACGGCCTGGTGAGGCTGCAGGGCTTGAGGATGAACTGAAGCATTCTGAAAACCGGGTTCCCGCATTCGCGGGAACGACAACGGGGGCTCCATAGGCAAATTCCTCCTGCGCCGGCTGGCGCAAATCGTCCCGACCTTGTTCGTTGTCTCGGTCCTGATCTTCGGCCTGCAGCAGCTGCTGCCCGGCGATCCGGCAATCGCAATGGCGGGCGAGGAGCGCGACCCCGAAACCATCCGCTATCTGCGGGAAAAGTTTCATCTCGACGAGCCGCTTCCCGTGCGCTACGGCTACTGGTTGGCCGGTGTGGTCCGCGGCGACCTGGGCGACTCGGTGCGCATCCAGCGGCCGGTGCTCGATCTCGTGGTCGAGAAGCTGCCCGTGACGATCCAGCTCGCCGCCATGGCGATGGCAATCGCGCTCGTCATCGGAGTCACTGCGGGCATCGTAAGTGCGGTGAAAAAGGATAGCTGGCTCGACTATGCGGCCAATGTGTTCGCGCTGTGGGGCCTGTCCACGCCGAATTTCTGGCTCGGCATCCTGCTCATCCTCATCTTCGCCGTGCACCTCGGCTGGCTGCCCGCTTCCGGCTACGTCAGCCCGTTCGAGGACCTCAAGGGCAACCTCGCCGCCATGATCATGCCGGCGTTCGTGCTGGGGAACGCCTTTGCCGCAGTGCTGATGCGGCACACGCGCAGCGCCATGCTGCAGGTCCTGTCCTCGGATTACGTGAGAACGGCCAGGGCGAAGGGGCTGGATGAAAGGGTGGTCGTATTGAAGCATGCGCTGCGCAACGCGCTGATCCCGGTGATCACGCTCGGCGCCCTCGGCCTGGGCGAGCTCCTCGGCGGCGCGGTGCTCACCGAGCAGGTGTTCTCCATCCCAGGCTTCGGCAAGCTGATCGTCGATGCGGTGTTCAACCGCGACTACTCGGTGGTCCAGGGCGTGGTGCTGTGCACGGCCACCGCTTACCTCTCGCTCAATCTGCTCGCCGACCTCGCCTACTTCCTCGTCAACCCGCGGATGAGGCATTGATGGCCGCTGTGGTTTTTCAGGAACTGGAAACCTCACCAGGACGAAAGACCTGGAAACGCCTCCTGCGCCGCGGCGGCGCGCTCTTCGGCCTCGCTGTGGTGGCGTTCTTCGTGCTGATCGCGCTGGCCGCCCCGTGGATCGCGCCGCACGATCCGCTGGCGACGAGCTGGAGTGAGGTGCGCGGCGCACCCACCGTGGCGCACCTCTTCGGCTCCGACGAGCTCGGCCGCGACGTGCTCTCGCGCGTCATCTGGGGCACGCGCGCCTCGATCCTCGCCGGCGTGGTGTCGGTGTCGATCTCGCTCGCCCTCGGCGTGCCGATCGGCATGGCGGCGGGCTACCTCGGCCGCTGGGTCGACGCCCTGATCTCGCGCATCACCGACGCCATGCTCGCCTGCCCGTTCCTGATCCTCGCCATCGCGCTCGCCGCCTTCCTCGGCCCGAGCCTCACCAACGCGATGATCGCGATCGGCATCTCGGCCACCCCGGTGTTCATCCGCCTCACGCGCGCGCAGGTGCTGGCGGCGAAGTCCGAGGACTACGTCGAGGCCGCGCGCGCTCTCGGCAATCCGCACCTGCGGATCGCGCTGCGCCACATCTTCCCGAACATCGTGGCGCCGCTCATCGTCCAGGCGACCCTCGCGATCGCCGCAGCCGTCATTGCCGAGGCCAGTTTGTCTTTTTTAGGTTTAGGACAACAACCACCCGCTCCCAGCTGGGGGAGCATGCTTAACACAGCCCGCAACTACGTCGACCAGGCTCCGTGGATGGCGATCTGGCCCGGGCTGTCAATCTTCCTGCTGGTCCTTTCTTTCAACCTGCTCGGCGACGGACTGCGCGACGCCCTCGATCCCCGGCATCGCGCCTAGCACGGCCTCGCGGCGCTGCTGCTCAGCGCCGACTAAAGTCGGACGCGACGAGCTCGGCTTCGACGCCGTCGGCTTCGGCGGCGTCGTAGTTGAGCTCGATCTTGATGCCGTTCGGGTCGTAGAAGAAGAGCTGGAACAGCGCCTGGCCGTTCGCGCGCCGCCGGCTGAAGGCAATCTTTTCTTTTTCCAAATGGTCCATCATGGCGCGCAGCCCTGTCGCCCGGAAGGCGATGTGGTCGATCGCGCCGGTGCCCTCCCCCGTTGCGCTTCTTCCTGACGTTCGCCCGAGATACTTCTTCTGATTCTCGCTCGCGGCCCTCGCGCTCGGGCCGATGTGCACGACGTCGACCTCGCCGAGGTACATCCAGTGCACCGGAAAGCCGAAATCGGGATGCGGCCCGGGGTGCATCCCGAGCACTCGCGCGTACCAGTCGCGCGTGGCGTCGATGTCGTCGGCGGCAACGAGGAAGTGCTCGATATGCGAAAGGGGCATGCACTAATATATAACGCGGAGGAAAGCATGTACGTCGCAGATGGTAAGCGCCTTACGACGGCGGGCGCGCGCAAGGCCCTCGACACGGCGCTCGCGCGGGCTAAAGAGGCCGGGATCGCAGTCACCGTGGCCGTGGTCGACGCCGGCGGGCATCTGCTCGCGCTCGAGCGCATGGAAGGCGGCAAGTTCCATACCGTGCACTCGGCCACGACCAAGGCGGTATGCGCCGCGTCCAACAAGCGCGGCACCGGGTCGAAGGGCGCGGTCGGCCAGGCGCTCGACGTCGCCCACACGCTCGGCCTCGCCCTCGCCGCCGGGCCCGAGCGCTGGACCGCGATGGAAGGCGGCGCCCCGATCATGGCGGGCGGCGAATGCATCGGCGGCGTCGGCGTCGCCGGGGGGAGCTGGGAGTTCGACGAACGCGTGGCCCAGGAAGCAGCGGCCTCCATTCAATGAAAGTCGCGTGCATCGGGATGGGGTGGTGGTCGGACGTGCTCGCCGACGCGATCAAGCGCTCGGGCAAGCTCACCATCGCCGGCTGCTACACCCGCTCGGCCGACAAGCGCGACAAGTTCGCCGCGAAGTACGGCTGCCGCGCCTATCCCTCGTACGAGGCGGTGCTCGCCGATCGCGGCATCGAGGCGATCGTCAACACCACCCCGAACGCCGTGCATCTCGAGACCACCCGCGCCGCGGCCGAGGCCGGCAAGCACGTGTTTCTCGACAAGCCGATCGCCAACACCATCGCCGATGCGCGCGCCATCACCGAGGCCTGCCGCAAGGCGAAAGTGGTGCTCGCGCTCGGCTACCAGCGTCGGCGGGAAAGCCATTTCCGCTGGATCAAGCAGCGAATCGCGGAGTTTGGAAAGCTCGTCAATGCAGAAGCGAATATCAGCCGCGACCGCCTCGGCCAGATCGACCTCACGTCATGGCGCTACACCGCCGAGGGCATGCCGGGCGGCGTGATGCTGCAGATCGGCATCCACTACACCGATGTGCTCGAGTATCTCCTCGGCCCGGTCAAGGCGGTGAGCG
>DASYPG010000133.1:0-6108 GCA_036006885.1 Burkholderiales bacterium
CGCGGCATCCGCAAGCTTCTCGAGGCCGAGGACCGCATCTCGCAGCTCGGCCACGCGTTGCTCCGGCAGGGCGTGCCGGGCAAGCTGCTCGAACTTCCGCGTGATCTCCGCGGCCGAGGCGAAGTCCCGCTCGCTCCCGCGCGGCGCTTCCCGCTCGCATTCGAGGCGCTCGCCGTCGCGCAGGTGCACCGCGACGCGCACCTTGTGGCGGAACTTCGCGCCCTTCGCCGTGATCGCGGGGTCGGCCTTCACCTCGACCTTGTCCGCGAGCGCGATGCGTTGGGGGTCGGCAAAGGCATTCCCCCCGAACTGCGCGACCGAGCAGTCGCCTTCGAGGAGAAAAGTGGCGGCGCAGAACGGCAGGTTGAGCTGCGCCGCGGTCAGGCTCTTCGGCTCGTATTTCCAGCCGACGTGATCGGCGGTCGCCTGCGAGCAGTGCACCTCGATTTTCTCGATTTCATCTGCCTGGAAAGGTCCCTTGGACTGCAGGTGACGCAAGGCGTCCAGCGTCGTGTGGTTGCTGCCCACGCAGGCGTAGAACTTGAGCGCCACGCCCATGGTTTGCCAGACCGCGCCGAGCCCCGAGGTGAGCTCCGCGAGATCGAAGCGGTCCCGAGAGCGCGAAAACGTGGTGCAGAACCCCCCGTACTCGCTTTCGAGCACGTCTTCGATGCCGGTGAATCCCTGCTCGGCGAGCAACGCGCCGTAGAGGCCGCTCTGCGACGCGCGGCCGGCGTGCATGCGCTTCACCATCGCGCCGTACTGCGCCGCCATCAGGCCGGCGGCCTGCGTCCCGGCGATGCCGAGCGCGTGCACGGTCCTGCCGGGGTCGAGGCGCAGGCCGCGCGCGGCGCCCGCAGCGGCGGAGAACACGCCGACGGTTGCGCCGGAATGCCAGCCCTGGCCGATGTGCTCCGGGCCCATGCACAGCCCGACGCGCGGGCCGATCTCGTAGCCCGCGACCGCGGCGGCAAGGAACTCCTCACCGCTCAGGTTGCGGCGCAACTCCGCTACGGCGAGCAGCGCGGGCAGCACGACCGCGCCGACGTGCAGGACGCCGGCGCGGTGCACGTCGTCGAGCTCGAAACCCTGCACCTGCGTGCCGTTTACGAGGCCGGCGTGCGGCGCCGAGAGCCGCCGGCCGGTTCCCCAGACGCCGCAGGAGCCGTCCCGGTCGATCGCGCCGAGCGTGTCCTGGAGGATGCGGCACCACTCGAGCTTCGCGCCATAAAGCGCGCAGCCGAGCGCGTCGAGAATCAGCAACTTGATCCGCTCGCGCACCTCCGCAGGAATCGCGCGGTACTGCAGCCCGGCTGCGAACTCGGCCATTGCGCGCGTGTACGGGTTCGCCATCGCTATTCCACCTTCAGGCCGCCATCGCGCACCAGCTTTTTCATTCTCGCGAGCTCGGCGCCGATGTGGGCAGCGAATTCGCCGGGCGTGCCGCCGATCACGTCGGCCCCTTCCGCGGCGAGGCGCTCGCGCACCTCGGGCTGCCGGATCGCGTTGTTGAGCTCGGCGTTGAGCCTGGCCACGACCGCCGCAGGCGTACCTGCCGGAGCCAGGATCCCGTACCACGAGCCGGCCTCGTAGCCCGCCAACCCCGATTCCGCGAGCGTGGGCACCTCGGGCAGCAGCGCCGAGCGGCTCCTGCCCGTGACCGCGAGCGCCCGCAGCCTTCCCGCCTTGATGTGCGGCAGGATGGCGACCAGCGTGCCGAACATGAGCTGCACTTCGCCGCTCATGAGATCGACCAGCGCGGGCGCGACGCCTTTATAGGGAACGTGCACCATGAGCACGCCGGCCATCGACTCGTAGAGCACCGCGGCGAGCTGCGCCGAGCTGCCGTTGCCGTTCGACGCGTAGTTGAGCTTGCCCGGATTCGCTTTCGCCAGCGCGGTGAACTCGGCGACGCTCGCGGCCTGCAGCGACGGGTTGACGACCAGGACGGAAGGCGCCGAGGCGATGAGCATGACCGGCGCGAAGTCACCGATCGGATCGTACGAGAGCTTGGCGTGCAGGCTTGGATTCACCACGTGGCTGCCGACGCCGCCGAGGAAGAGCGTGTAGCCGTCGGACGGCGAGCGTGCGGCGAGCTCGGCGCCGATGGCCCCGCCTGCGCCGGCGCGGTTATCGACCACGAACTGCTGGCCGAGGCTCTTGCCGAGCTCCTGCGCGACAGCGCGCGCCACGATGTCGTTGCCGCCACCCGGCGGGAATGGCACGATCAAGCGCACCGGCCGCCGCGGATAGTCCTGCGCGAAGAGCGGAAGCGCGGCGAAGGCCAGGAACACGAGCGCTAGCCCCAGCCGGGCCAGCGCATTCACGACGCGCTGAACAGCCGGTTCAGCTCTTTGGCGGACACGGTATCGGTGATCCATGTAAAGCCGCCCTGCTCCTTCATCTCGTGCGCCGCCTTGAGCACCGACGCAAGCGCCAACCTGGACAGCGCGCCACCGACGCTGATGCGCTTGACCCCGGCTTTCGCCAGTTGAGGCGCGGTGAGCGCCGGGTCCGCCGCGCTCATGACCACGTTGAGCGGCTTCGTTACGGACGAGGCCACGGTGCTGATGGTCGCCAGATCCCTCAGCCCGGGCGCGTAGAGCACGTCGGCGCCCGCTCTTTCGAACGCCTGGAGCCTGCGGATCGTGTCGTCGAGGTCGCGGCGGCCATGCAGGAAATTCTCGGCTCTCGCCGTCAACGTGAAGGGAAACGGCAGCGAGCGCGCCATTTCCGCGGCGGCCTGCACCCGCTCGACGGCGAGCTCGAATTCATAGATGGGCTGTTGCGCATCGCCGGTCGCGTCCTCGATCGAGCCGCCGACGACGCCCGCCTCGGCGGCGAGGCGGATCATCTCTGCGGCGGCGCGAGGCTCGTGCGCATAGCAGTTTTCCAGATCGGCGCTGACCGGCAGATGCGTCGCCGCAGCGATCTGCGCGCAATTGTCGAGCACCTCCTGTCGGCTGACGGCGCCGGTGCCGTCCGCGCGCCCGAGCGTGTTGGCGAGACCGAGGCTCGTCGTAGCCAGAGCCTCGAAGCCGAGCGCGGTCAGCAGCCTCGCCGTGCCGGCGTCCCACGGATTGGGAATAATGAACACGCCCTCGCGCTCGTGGAGCGCCCGGAACGTGGCCGCCTTTTGTGCCTGAGTGCTCATCGCAGCAGAAGTGGGATCGCGCAGACCACCAGTATCGCGCAGACCAGGCCCTTGAAGAGCGTTTCGCTCATCCTGGCGTGGATCCGGCCGCCGAGGTAGATTCCGAGCCCCATCGCGGGAAGCGCGGCGACGAAGACCAGGAGGGCCTCCGCGCTCAGCTCGCCGACCGCCGCGTAGGCGACGAGCCGGATCAGGCTGAGCGCGAGGAGCATCGCCGAAATCGTGGCACGGAAGGCGCGCTTCTCGAGCGCGCAGGCATTCAGGTACATGGCGAAGAAGATCGAGGCCATCGCGCCGAACATCGTGCCGACCACGCCGGAGAGCACGCCTGCCGCCGGCCGCAGCGCCGACGCGGGCAGGGGGTCGCGCGTGCCGGGATGCGCGAGCAGCCACATCATATAACCAGCATAGAGCAGGATCAGCACGCCGAGCGCTCTTGCCAGCGCTGCGGCATCCAGTGCCTTGAAGAGGTACAGCCCGGCGCCGATTCCGGCGATGCACCAGGGAAGAAACAACGCGAATGCGCGCTTGTCGACCTGCGCGCGTTCACCGCCCAGGATCGTCGCCGACGAAGCGATTCCGAGCAGTGTCCACGCCGGCGCGAGCACCTTGACCGGGATTACGAGCGCAAGCAGCGGCATCCCGATCAGGCCGCCGAAGCCGGTGCTGCCGCGCAGCGAGTAGGCGAGCAGCAAGACCGCGGCGCAGTAGGCGATTTCCCATGCGCTCAGAGGAACTATCCCTGCCACACGCCGTAGCCCTTCTCGCGCAAGCCGATCGCGAGCTCGACTTCCATGTCGCGCGCGCCGTCGTACGGCATCGGGTTGTACACCTCGTAGAGCCGCGGCAGGAGGTGCAGGCCGTAGAGACGCACGAACTTGTTCGACTGGATGCCAGCCTTGTGCTTGTCGAAGCGCACGTCGGGCGCGAGGCCGGTCATGCCGACGTACACGCACGGAAAGCCCAGGCGATAGTCCTGGTTCGCCTTCCTGAAGCGCGGCTCGTTCAGCACTTCCTTCGAAAGCTCGACGACGTAGACCGAGTGATGGTGGGCGCGCCGGCGCCGCGCTGCCATGCGCTCAGCCGACGTTGAACTCCCGCCGCGTCTGCGCGATCACGCGCCGGACGATGCGCCGCTCGCGCCGGTCGAGCGAATGATCGGACTTCACGCGCGCGTCGCGCCAGTTGCAGCCGGAAGGATCCGGAGTCGCGGCGGATTTGATCGAGGCGAAGCGGGTACCGGCGCACCGGTCGTAGGCGGCCAACTCCCAGTTGAGAAGCTGGACCAGATCGTGCTGGTTCAGGGCTTTCTGGTTTTTCATCCGTGCAATCCTTCCAAACGAACTTCGCTGCCTCAGTCGAGCGGCTCGAGCTTGACGATCGAGGCGCCGTGGTTGGAGCCGACCCAGAAGGTGACCGGCGTGGTCGAGTTGTCGACGTGCACGCGCCGGATGTTGGTCCTGCGCGGCAGCAGGTACTGGACCGCCGTCCCGGTCTTGGTGTCGAGGCGCGTCACCTGGTCGTCGACCATCGACCCGGTCCAGGCCTCGGCGTTCTTGTCGAAGGCGACGTCGTAGGGCGCCGACCAGCGCTGGCCCACTGCCCAGTCCTTGAACTCGCCGGTCTTCGTGTCGAGCATGCCGATCTTGTCGCCGCGGTACTGGGCGAACCAGAGGCGATCCTGCGCGTCCATCTGGCCGCGGCGCGGCGCGGTCACGGCGACGCTCGCCGGCATCTCGAATATCTTGATCTCGCCGGTTTTCGCGTCGATGCGGCCGACGTGCTTGCGGCGGAAGTCGGTGAACCAGGCGTTGTTCTTCGAGTCCGGAACCACGTCGTAGATGTTGTGAGGCTCGCCTTTCGGCGCGTCCTTGAACGGCTCCCAGGTCTCGATCTTGCCTGTGGCAACGTCGAGCCGGTGCACGCCCGCGAAACCGTTGTTCTGCGTCCAGACCTTGCCGTCGACGTGCGCCGACTGCGGGCTCACCATGTTCACCTGCGCCGCGTCGATGTTGCGCTCCGGCGGCAGCGTCCAGTAGGTGAACTTCTGCGTCTTCTTGTCGAACTTCACGATGGTCGCCTGGTACATGTTGCCGAGCCACAGGTTGCCGTCGCGGTCCTCGCGCAGGCCGAGCAGGCCGGTCGGAAACTCGGGTTTATGTTTTTTTATTTCGAACTCTTTTACCTGCCCGGTCTTCGGATCGAGCCGGCCGAGATTCTGCTCGCCGAAGCTCGAGTACCAGGCGATCCCCTGCTTGTCGACGACGACGTCGTGGGGCTCGATGGTCTCGCGCGGCAGGTCGTACTCCGTATAGATCACGCGCGTCGCCCGGCCCTTGGGACGCGGATAGGTCTTCAGCTCGTAGCCCCACTTGGGCGATTCGGCCAGGTTGACCGTGGAGAGGTACTCGGCGGTCGAGCGGTACACCTGCACGCGCTGGTCGCCGCGCTCCTCCATCAGGCGCTCGGCCTTGCGCAACTGCGGGTGCTGCGGAATGCTCTGGTTCACGTACCCCTGCATGCGCGGCAGCACGGCCTTCGTGAACGTATCGGCGTCGTAACGCGAGCGCGCGATGCGCTCGAGCGAGTGGCAGCCGACGCAGTTCAGCAACTGGCCCTTCTGCCGGTCGTCACCCGGCATGCTGGTCATCCACTCTCCGTTCGAGAGCTGGGCGGCCAGATCTTCGGTTTTGCGCAGCTTCAGGTCGGCCGCCGCCGCCTTGCCGACCTGGATCGTGGAAGGCGACTCGAGCTCGTAGCCGACCGCCCGGACCCTCAGCGAGTACTTGCCGGGCGAAAGCTTTTTGGCGGGAAAGCTGTAGCGCCCCTCGGCGTCGCTCACCACGGTGACGGTGATGGTCGAACCGGCCTTTTTCGCGCTGACCAGCACGCCTTCCATCGCGCCTTCCTCGGCCGAGCTCACCTTCCCGGCGAGCGCCGCCGGCGCCTGAGCG
>DASYPG010000134.1:0-15142 GCA_036006885.1 Burkholderiales bacterium
GGCGGCATCATCTGCAGCTTCCGCAAGAACTGGCAGGACATGCAGGTGAAGACGGTGCAGCACGGGCAGGGCGAGCGCGGCGCGAAGAGCCGCATCACCGGCGAGCTGGTGTGCGGCCCAGAGACCTTGACAGAAAAACAATTGATCGAGAACCGCGAGGACATGTGGAGCGCATTTCTCTCGCGTGAGCTAGACGACGAGTACTACCGCGAGCGCAGTCCCGACCTGTCGAAGGTCGAGGTGCCGCTCCTCTCGGCGGCGAACTGGGGCGGGCAGGGCCTGCACACGCGCGGCAACTTCGAGGGCTTTATCCGATCTTCCTCCGAGAACAAGTGGCTGGAAGTGCATGGCGGTTCTCACTGGGCGCCGTTCTACACTGACTACGGCGTCGCTCTGCAGAAGAAGTTCTTCGGTCATTTCCTGAAAGGCGAGCGGAACGGCTGGGACAAGCAGCCGCGCGTGCTCCTCAACGTGCGCCATCCCGGCGAGAAGTTCGTGCAGCGCCACGAGAACGAGTGGCCGCTCGCGCGCACGCAGTGGACCCGGTTCTATCTTGATCCGGAGAACGATGCGCTCACCAAAGAACAACCTGCTTCTTCTGAAAGCATTACGTACGATCCCATGGGGAACGGCGTGACCTTCTCCATAACGGTGAAAGAAGCGACTGAGATTACCGGGCCGTCGGCGCTCAAGCTTTTCGTCTCGTCCGAGACGACCGACGCGGACCTGTTCGTCGTGCTGCGGGTGTTCGAGCCTGGCGGCACGGAGGTGCTGTTCCAGGGCGCGCTCGACCCCAAGACGCCGGTGGCGCAGGGGTGGCTGCGCGCCTCGCACCGCAAGCTCGATCCCGGGCTCTCGCTACCTTATCGGCCCTGGCACACGCACGACGAGCTGCAAAAACTGACGCCGGGGAAGGAAGTGGAGCTGGACATCGAGATCTGGCCCACCTGCATCGTCGTGCCCGCCGGCTATCGCATTGCGCTCAGCATCCGCGGCCGCGACTACGAGCACGACGACGCCGCGGCCACGCTCTCGAACATGAAGCATCCGATGAAGGGCTGCGGGCCCTTCACCCACGACGACGAGACCGACCGGCCGGCTGAAGTCTTCGGCGGCAAGGTGACGCTGCACTTCGAAAAGAAGCCCTACCTGCTGCTTCCCATCATTCCCGCCAAGTGAACCGAAATATGAGATCTCGTCTGCCTTGGAAAGTGGTGACTGTCACCACTTTGGTCACCATTTTTGGAGGGTTGTTCGCGACGCTCGCGCACGCGCAGTCCGCATCTTCCTCCTCTTTTTCCACGTACCCGTCGAAGCCGGTCCGCATCATCGTTCCGTTCCCGCCCGGCAACACCACCGACATCATGTCGCGCCTCATCGCGCCGAAGATGTCGGAGCGGCTCGGGCAGCAGGTGATCGTCGAGAACCGGCCGGGCGCGAGCGGAATGCTGGGCCTCGACTACGTGGCGAAGCAGCCGGGCGACGGCTACACCATCGCCTGCGTGCAGGGCGGCAACATGGTCGTGCTGCCGCATACGAGCAAGAACATTCCGTACGATCCGCTGAGGGACTTCGCGCCGATCTCGGTGACGACCTTCAACTACCTCGCGATCGTTGCCAACCCGGACGCGCCGTTCAAGACGATCGGCGAGATGGTGCGCTTTGCCAAGGCGAACCCAGGCAAGCTCACCGTGGCCACCAACGGCGAGGGCGGCTTCCCGCACCTCGCGTTCGAGCACCTGCGCACCATGGCCGGCTTCACCTATACGCACGTGCCCTACAAAGGCAGCGCGGCGATCGCCACCGACATCATCGGCGGGCAGGTGCAGGCGGGCATCGACGGCATTACCGGCATGACGCCGCACATCAAGTCCGGCCGGCTGCGCATCCTTGCAACGACCAACAAGACTCGCCCGGCGCTGTGGCCCGATACGCCGGCGGCTTCGGAAGACGTGCCGGGATACGACTCGGGCGGCTGGTTCGGCTACGCCGCGCCGGCCAGGACACCGCGCGAGGTCATCCTGAGGCTGAACGAGGAGATCAACCGCGCAATGCGCGCGCCCGACGTGGCCGATAAGCTGGAGGCGGCCGGTCTCATCATCCGCACCGAAGCACCCGAATTCTTCGCACAGGTGCTCAAGAGCGACTACGACAAGTACGGCAAGCTGGTGAAAGACATCGGGTTCCAGCCCCAATGACCGAGCGCATGCGCGAACCTCGCTACGAACCCTTCGGTTGGCACCATTGGTCCGAGCATTTTTTCTGGTCCTACCAGTTCCGCCGGGCCCTCGGCGAGACGCAGGAGGGCGGCGGCGCGGTGAGCGAGGTATTCCAGGCGGCGAGCCGCATGAAGCCCGGCGACGACGACAGCTGGCATGAAGAGTGGCTGCGGGCGGCGGAAAGAAACGACCGCCGCGGCGATGAGGAAGAGGAGAAGGGGCACATACGCACGGCGATGAATTGCTGGCTGCGCGCGGCCGACTATTACCGCTCTGCCGAGTTCTGGCTGCTCCCCGACGATGCCCGGCGGCTCGCCACGTTCGACAAGTGCGAGCGCGCCAGCCGGAAATGGTTCGCCTACCTCGATCCTCCGGGGGAAGCGGTCGCGATTCCCTATGAGAACGGCGTGTCGCTCCCAGCCTATTTCATCAAGCCGAAAGGCCAGGCGAAGACTCCGGTGCTGATCTCGTTCGGCGGACTCGATTCGTTCAAGGACGAGCTCTGGTTCATGACCGGCCACGGCGCCGTCCAGCGCGGCATCGCGGTGCTCATGGTCGACGGGCCAGGGCAGGGCGGGACATTGCGCCGGCACAAGATTCCGACGCGCCATGACTATGAAGTACCGGTCGGCCGTTGTATCGACTTTCTATTGAAAAGAAGCGATGTGGACGCAAGCCGCATTGCGGTCAGTGGTTCGAGCCTCGGTGGCTACTACTCCGCGCGCGCGGGCTCGAAGGAGCATCGCCTCGCCGCGTGCATCTCGCACGGCGCGATCTGGGACGTCGAGCAGCGCTTCCGCGACCGCGGCGAAGGCCACGCGCTTGCCAACCACATGAAGTGGGTGTTCGGGGCGAAGAGCATGGCCGAAGCGATCGAGAAGGCGCGCCCCTTCAAGCTCGAGGGCGTGCTCGGCGAGATGCGCTGTCCCTACCTCGTGCTGCACGGCGGCCACGATGTCCTCGGCGTGGAGAATTCGAAGACCGTCTACGAGTACGCAAGATCGAAGGGCGTGAAAGTCACGCTGCGCCTGACCAGCGCCGAAGAGACCGGCGCCGAGCACTGCCAGCACGACAATCCCACGCTCGGCCAGGAGCTGATGATCGACTGGCTCGCCGATGTTTTCCGCATCGACCAGAGGCAGCTCAGTATCGCCCCGTGATACGCACGGCGCCGAGGGCGCCGCCAAATCGAATCGCGATGCGGCCGGTGGAGCGCGTGCTATCGTCCCGCACTGGGCGAGGGGGATATGGCCACATTCAGCTGGCTTCATTTTTCCGATCTGCACGTGGGGCAGCCGGGCACCGAGGAGCGCTGGGGCCCGATAGAGAACAAGCTGCACGCGGATCTGCGGCAGCTTCACGCGCGCATGGGCTGCGCAGGCCACGCCGGATGGGACGCCGTGCTGTTCACCGGCGACTTGGCCTTCAAAGGCGACAAAGGCGATTACGACAAGCTCGATACGAAGCTCGATCCGTTGTGGCAGGTGTTTCACGAGCTTGGCTGCGATCCGGTCCTGATTGCCGTCCCCGGAAATCACGACGCCGCGCAGGAGGCGAGCGCTGCCGCCGAAAGTCTGATCAACGCGAAACTCGACAAAGTTTGGTCAGACGACTACCGGCAGGCGGTCGGGAAAGCTTTCGGCGCTTTCGATGCCTGGTACTCCAATTGGCTGCAGCGACACAAGCCGCCGAAGTCGCTCGAGCTGCGAAGAAACGGCCGCGTGCCCGGGGACCTGTTGGCGTCCTTCGACAAGGACGGTCTGCTGATCAGCATGGTTGGCTTGAATTCCGCGTTCGTGGACATCGGCAGAGACCAGGTCAAGCGCAAGGGCAAACTCGTGCTACTGCCGATTCAGACGTACGAAATCTGGCCGCCCCGCGAGAGAAAAGGCCCGGCGATCATGCTCACGCACCATCCGCGAGATTGGCTGCGCAAAGAGGTCAATTTCGCGGCCGATATCGCACCCCAGACGCAATTCTTCCTTCATTGCTTCGGGCACATGCACGAGGCCAACCAGACCGACATCCGCGCTGCGGGAGGCAAGCCGATCCGGCTGGCCCAGGGAGCGTCGCTTTTCGGGATGGAATGGTTCGGCAAGGACAATGTCGAGAGGATCCACGGCTACAGCGGCGGAGCCATCGACTGGGACGGAACCGGCGCAGCTCGCCTGCGGATCTGGCCGCGCGTCGCGCGCTATCCCGACGGCGGCGAATACTACATGGCTCCGGACTGGGCGCACTTCGAGCTGAATGAGGAAGAAGCAATCGCGGAGCTGCTGCCCGAGGTGCGCTTTCCGCTTCTCGACGGGGAACGGGCCAGGGAGCGGGATCTGGTGGCCAAGCTTCTGCGGGCGGCACTCTCGACGGACTCGGAGCCCGAGCCACCCTCGAGCAAGCTTGACGTGCTGCCGTTGATCAACCTGCTCGCGAGCAAGATTCCGCGGAGTGCCGAAACAGGCGCGCTTACTCGCCAGGCTCGGCTCGCGATCGAGCATTACCTCCTCACTCCCGATGCCGAAGGTGCCGAGTCACTCCAGAGTTTCTTGGGTAACGCTGCACTTGGCGAGAAGGTCTCGGTGTCGCCTAAGTTCTTCAGCCGCGTGCAGGAGCGGGAGACCGCCTGGAAACGTTACTTCAAGGCGCTCGAAGAGGCGCAGTCCCGTCCGGCGATCCAGACTCTCTGCGTTGTACAGGGTACGGCGTTCATCGCGCCTCAGCATCTGCTGGCTGGCCTGCTTGCGCGCATGGACGAGGATTGGCAGACGGTGCTCGATGTCTACGATCGCGTCGTCGAAGACCGCACCAACGCGCTCGGCCGACGCGCCCAAGGGGCGGCCTCGGCGGCGTTCGACCGGCTGCAGACCGCGCAGTGGATCTGCTGGTTGATCTGGGGTCCCAGCATTCCGGCATGCACCTGCTATGCGTGGGACGGACTTCATGCGCTGCAGCTCGGCTACGGCGACGAAAATTTCTCGTTGCCGGTGCTCAATGCGGCGGGCCCGGGCGCAAAGGCGGGCCTGCTGCACGAGTTGTCCTCCGGATTGCGGGAGGCCCGCGTGGCCGCCGCGCCTGTCGAGTTCTCGGGCCGACTGGCTTGGGCGCCGACGCTGTGCGACGCGACGAACAAGCCAGCCCTCACGCAGACCTCGCTGTTCGGTCCAGAGGGAGGCGTCGCGGTGCTGCTCGAATCGGCCACCAAGACCGACAAGGCCAATCGCAGCTATTTCACGTCGTACCAATGGATGATGTTCCTGGTCGGCAAGAAGCCAAGCGAACCGGGTGGTCCGCCGCGCCTGTTGCGCAATGCCGACTACCCTGAGCGTCCCAAGACGATCATGGATCGAGAGGACATTCTCGGCCGCCGCTTGTGGCGCAATCTCGTTCCGGTCTTCGTCCACGCGAACCTGGCCGATGCCGAGGTCTTCGAGCGCCAGCGCGCCATGCTGGTCGACAATGCGCTCTCCCTGTTGCACTCCCTCTGGCGCCAACGCGAGGCGCTCTTCGCGCCCGACGACTGCAACGATGGCATTCAGTTCTTCCTCGTAGCGGCGTCGGACTACACCGGTTGCGGAAGCGAGCCGCAGTACCCCTCCGCGAAGCCGCTCGCGGGAATGTTGAAGGAGCGGCTGGAGGGCGAAACGGAGTCCGGGCTGAAGGATGTGATCTCGGTTCCGAATTTCAACAAGGCTTGGGAGCCGGTCGCGAACCACTTCTCCACCTGCGCGATGCCGTTCATGGTCATTGACTACTACACGTACGTAGAGCGCAAGGGCAAAACGGCCGGTACCTAGCGGCGCACCTCTGCGCCTCTCGCCACCGAGCGGAAGGTCTTCGCGGAGGGCATGACCGGCGGCCGATCCTGCGGCAGCTCGCCGAGTCCCGCTGCGATCGACAGGAGCGGCACCGGCCGGCGCTGGGAGCACGCCAGGTCGAGCGCCGCGAGCTGCGTGACGGCGACTTGCGAGCTCGAGAGCGGCGCGCCCTTGAGCACCGAGATGCCGAAGAACCTTCGCAGGTGCTCGCCCAGAACGCAGGCGTCGAGCCCGTTTCCGTGCGCCCCCATCACCGAATAGAGCAGGGTGTCGTCCGGAGCTTGGTCGTCCGAGAGCGCGGGCTGCACGTAATCGAAGTCGAGGAGCTGCGCGCCCATGCGGTCCCAGATGACGAGCCGGTCGACCTGGTCGAGCCCGGCGTGGCGGCTGTCGGTTGCGTAGTCTTCCGGCGTGACGCGCAGAGGATCGTTCTGCTCGAAGAAGACCAGGTGTTCGATCGCGGTGGGCGCAACCGGCCGAAGAAAGCGCGCGACGATGTGCGGCAACGCGCCGAGCATGCGGCGCATCAGGCCCTCGCCGCGGAACTCGCGGTCGACGAAGACATAGTTGAGGTTCATCGCCACCGTCCGGGCCTCCCGGCCCACCGGATACGCGATGAAGTTGCCGCCGCCGCGCCGGGAGCCATCGCCGGCGGCGCAGACGGTGAAGACGACTTCGCAGTACGGTCCGTATTCTAGGGCGAGCCGCTCGTAGCTTGCACCCAGGTTCAGGCCAAGGCATTCCTCGAAGCCGTCCAGCATTTCCTTCTCGTTCGGGAGCACGAACGCGCGGTCGTAGCCGGAGAAGAAATCGGCGAGCACCGGACTTGCCGGATCGAGCGACGCGTGCACGCGAAGTCCGCCGGGAAGATCGGCTTCGATCGTGATCTGCGCGGTCCTCGCCCAGCCGTCGGTCTCGTTCACAACGTCTCGCGCCCGTTCTGTCGTCGCGGAAACTGTACCATTGGGGTACCGTTCCACATCGATGGGGAGGTTGCATGGACGCCGCCGGCGACAAGCTGATGAGCGAATTCCGCGAGGTCGTGGCCGCCGCCGAGGAGCTGCTGAACGCGGCCTCCGGCGAGGACGCCGAGCGCATGCAGGAGCTGCGCGGGCGCGCCGAAGAGGCGCTGCGCAAGGCGCGCGCCCGCATCGAAGGCGCGGGGTTCCAGCTCGAGGCGCAGGTGCGTGACCACCCGTTTGCCGCCGTCGGCATCGCGGCAGTGGTGGGGCTCGTCGTCGGCATCCTTCTCGCGCGCAAATGAGCGCCAGCGTGCTCGAGTCGGCGCGCACCATCGTCGCCGACCTGATTTCGCTCGGACAGACCCGCTTCGAGCTCTTCAGCGTCGAGCTGCGCGAGGAGCTCGCGCGCATCGCCACCCTGCTGCTGGGCGGCGTCGCCGCGCTGATCCTCGGCATCCTGGGCATCGCCTTTGCCGCGTTCGCCGTCGTGGTCGCCATGGCGCCCGAATACCGGCTGCTGGCCGCGGCGCTCGTCGCCGCCGGGTTCATCCTCGCCGCGGCGCTGCTCGGCTTCGCCGTGCTGCGGTTCGCCCGCGCCAAGCGCCGCGCTTTCGGCGCTACGCTGGCCGAGCTGCGGCGCGACCACGAGGCGATCAGGCCGTGATCTTCGGCGCGCGCGAGCTGCAGCGGCGCCGCATCGCCCTGGTGGCGCGTTGCTCCGCGCAGCGGGCCTCGATCGCCTCCGCCGCCGAGCCGCTCACCGCGAAGGCCGCCGCAGTCGATCGCATTCTCGGCGCCGTGCGGGTACACCCCCTCGTAGCCACCCTGGCGGCCGGCGCCCTCGCCGGGCTGGTCCCGCGCGTCCTCCCGCTGTGGCTTACACGCTTGCTGCTTCTCTACTCGGTCCTGCGGCGGTTTCTCGGCTGACGCCTGGCGGCCCGGCGCCGCGGGTGGGACCAAGGTCTAATTACCGTTCCCCGCCGAGCCTGCTCCAATGACGTCCTCCTCGCTGGACTATGGGGGTCCGCCATGAGTGAAGAGCTGCGCCGTCCCGACGAATCCCGTGAACACCGCCCGCCGCCGATTCCGGGCGAGGTCGAGGCCGAGCTGCGGCGCGGCCTCAGGCGGCGCGCCCCGGACAGCGAGCCGCCCTTGACCGAAGAGGCGCGGCGCCTGGAGGAAGCCCGAGAGCAAGCCGTTCCGTGGCGCAAGTGGGGCCCTTATCTCGCCGAGCGCCAATGGGGTACGGTGCGCGAGGACTACAGCCAGGGCGGTGACGCCTGGGCCTATTTCAGCCACGACCAGGCCCGCTCGCGCGCCTACCGCTGGGGCGAGGACGGCCTGGGCGGAATATCCGACGATGCGCAGCACCTGTGCTTCGCCCTGGCGTTGTGGAACGGCGTCGACCCGATCCTGAAAGAACGCCTCTTCGGGCTGACCAACAGCGAGGGCAACCATGGCGAGGACGTGAAGGAGTACTACTACTACCTCGACAGCACGCCCACGCACTCGTACATGAAGTACCTGTACAAGTATCCGCAGACGGCGTATCCGTACGACGAGATCATCAGTGCCAACCGCGCCCGCGGGCGCGGGGATTTCGAATACGAGCTGATCGACACCGCCGCTTTCCAGGGCGACCGCTACTTCGATGTGTTCGTCGAGTATGCGAAGGCTTCGCCCGAGGATATCCTGGTGCTGATCACGGTGGCCAATCGCGGCCCGCAGGCGGCGACGCTCCACGTGCTGCCGACGCTGTGGTTCCGCAATGCGTGGTCGAGCGGTAATGGCAACGGCGCGGCGCGGCCGCGGCTGCAGCGCGGCGAGGCGCGCGAGGGTGTGAGCGTGATCGCGGCCTCGCACGCGGAGCTCGGCGAGCGCTACCTCTTCTGCGACGAGGATGCGCCGCTGCTCTTCACGGAGAACGAAACCAACAGCGAACGCCTGTTCGGAACGCCCAACCGCAGCCAGTGGGTGAAAGACGGCATCAACGATTACCTGGTGCATAGGCGCGCCGACGCGGTCAATCCGGCCCAGGCCGGAACCAAGGCCGCCGCGCATTATCGGCTCACGGTCGGCGCCGGCGAGAGCGTCAGGCTGCGGCTGCGCCTGACCCCCGAAAACCTCGGCGCGCAGCCGCTCGGGCCGTTCGGCGATTTCGACGCGGCAATCGAGGCGCGCCGGCGGGAAGCCGACGCGTTCTACGCCTCGATCACCGCATCCGGCACCTCGAGCGATGAAGCGCTGGTGATGCGCCAGGCGCTTGCCGGCATGCTCTGGAGCAAGCAGTTCTTCTATTACGACCTGAGTCTGTGGCTGACCGAGCACGGGGTCGATCCCTACGCCGCGCGCGACGCCCACGTCCGCAACGTCCAGTGGGCGCACATGGTGAACTCCGACATCGTCTCGATGCCGGACAAGTGGGAATACCCGTGGTACGCGGCCTGGGACCTCGCGTTCCACGTCGTGGCCCTGAACATGGTGGATCCGGACTTCGCCAAGCGGCAGCTCGCGCTCGTCCTGGAGCAGCACTACCTGCACCCGAGCGGGCAGATGCCCGCTTATGAATGGAACTTCGGCGACGTCAACCCGCCCATCCACGCGTGGTCCGCGTGGTTCGTATACAGCCACGAGAAGCAGCGGCGCGGGCAGGGCGATGTCGCGTTCCTCAAGGACGTCTTCCAGAAGCTGCTGATGAACTTCACCTGGTGGGTGAACCGCAAGGACCGTAACGGCCAGAACGTGTTCGAAGGCGGCTTCCTCGGCCTCGACAACATCGGCGTGTTCGATCGCAGCGCGCCGTTGCCCACCGGCGGCCACCTCGAGCAGGCCGACGGCACCGCCTGGATGGCGTTCTACGCGCAGTGCATGCTGCAGATCGCCCTGGAGCTCGCGCTGCACGATCGCGTCTACGAGGACCTCGCGGCGAAGTTCTACGAACATTTCCTCTGGATCGGCGCGGCGATGGACCACGTCGGGGTCCATAAAGACGAGCTCTGGGACGAGGAGGACGGCTTCTACTACGACCTTCTGCGGCTGCCCAACGGCGACGCCAAGCGCCTCAAGGTCAGGTCGATGGTGGGCTTGCTGTCGGTGTGCGCATCCACCGTGTTCTCGCCCGAGGTGGTCGAGCGGCTACCCCGGTTCATGGCGCAGGCCCGCGCTTTCACGCAGCGCCATCCGCACCTCGTCGCCAACCTCAACCCGCCCGGTCGTCCGGGTCACGGCGGTCGTCTGCTGCTTTCGCTCCTGACCGACGACAAGCTCAGGCGCGTGCTGCGCTACGTGCTGGACGAGCAGGAATTCCTGAGCCCGTTCGGCATCCGCTCGCTGTCGCGCTATCACCGCGATCATCCGTACGTCCTGTCGGTCGACGGTACCGAGCACCGCGTCGACTACGCGCCTGCCGAATCGACCAGCGGGCTCTTCGGCGGCAACTCGAACTGGCGCGGGCCGATCTGGTTCCCGGTCAACCTGCTCCTCATCCGGGCGCTGCTCAACCTGTACTCCTTCTACGGCAACAGCTTCACCGTCGAGTGCCCGACCGGCTCGGGCGTGCAGATGAATCTGTTCGAGGTCGCGCGCGAGATCGCCCACCGGCTGACGGCGACTTTCCTGCGCGACGGCAGCGGCCGGCGCCCGGTGTACGGAGGCACTGAGAAATTCCAGTCGGATCCGCACTGGCGCGACCTGATCCTGTTCTACGAGTATTTCCACGGCGACAACGGCGCGGGCCTCGGCGCGAGCCACCAGACCGGATGGACCGGGCTGGTCGCGCCGCTGATCCAGTTGTTCGGCTTCCTGGACCCCGAGGCTTATCTCGAGGATCGCGGCGCGGTCGTGTATCAGCCCGCCGCCGCCCCGCCGCAGCACTGAGGGCTCGATTCACTGATATTCATTTCGACGATGGCTGTCAGTGATCAGCAGTTGCTGCAGGAGGACCGGAACCAGCTCGCCATCGTGCAGCGCTGGCGCGCGGTGGTGGACGCGCAGATGCACTTCAACGACATGCTGATGCGCACGCGCTCCATAGGGCTGAGCATGGTGATCGCGGTCTACGGCGCCGCGATCGTCAGCGCGGGCCAGTACCCCGACAGCTCGGTGACGTTCTTCGACTATCGACTGCACGTCGGCGTCGGCATCTTCGCCGTCGGCATGCTGCTGCTTGTCTCGCTGTTCCTTCTCGACCGCTGCTATTACTTTCCGATGCTGCTCGCCACCGTGGAGCTCGGGGAAGAAATCGAGCGCGAATCCGGCAGCGCCGCGCAGCCCATCGAGCTCAAGCTGACGCAGCACGTCTCGGCGAGCGTGTCGCGCACTAGGGCTTCGGCCGTGCTGCTCGTGTTCTATGCCGTCCCGTTTCTCGTCGGATTGCTGTTTCTCAGCGGTCTGATCGCCCTCAAGACCTCCGGCCCGTAGCGTTTGAACGGGACGACTTCATCGCGGCGACGAGCGCCTTCGAGCCCGAGCCCCACTTGGAGATGACCTGGATGGCGCTCGTGAACGGAACGTCCAGCGGGTGCACGCGCTCGCGGGCGAGAACATAGACGGCCCCGGCGAGTGGCGTGGGTACGGAGGGGATGAACACCGTGAACTGCCCCTCGTCGAGCTCTTCGATGATGAAGCCGGGGACGAGGGCGTCTTCGATCTCGACCAGCGCCGGCTGCCACGCGCTCTCGCCGCTTTCCCCGGACATCTGCTGGGCGAGGCCTCGAAACACCGCGTAGCCGGGGATTTTCCGGAAGAGCGACTTTTCGATCCGTTCCCCCGCCGCGCGCCCGAGCCGCGTCCGGAAAGCCACGCCGACCAGAAAGCACACGACCAGCACCAGCAGCAGCGACAGGAGATCCTCCGCCGGCATCCAGTCCGGAAGCAGCGCGGCGATCGGCCGCACCAGCCCCACCAGCGATTGCATCGCTTTGAGCAGCAACAGCACCGCGAGGTAGAAAGGAACGATGACGAGCAGGCCGGTGATCAGCGCATCTGCAATGAATCCGCGCGAGCGCTTCGTGCTCGCTGGCGCATCCGCTGTGCGACTCATGGACGTTTCTCCTGTAGGCGGCAGCCGAAGTCAGAAGGGAAAGATGACGGCGCCGCGAAGATAGTGCCACGTGTAATGGCCGCTCGTCGAAGCGTCCGAGGTCGAGCTGTAGTCGACGACGTACTGCAGCACCAGCCACAGGTTGTTGGCGAAGCTTCGCTCCGCGCGCGCCTCGAGGTAGCGGGTCGGTTCCTCGTTATGCCGGTCGATGTTTTCCCGGCCGACGCCGGCCGCGGCGAACACGCGCCAGTCGCCGAGCGACCTGCGCAGCCGCAGGCCGATGTCGGCCTGGGCGTAATTCTCCGGGTTGAAGTAGAGCGTCCCGCCGGACCGGCTGCTCTCGTAGCCGCGGGCTCTGAGCTGCACGCTCAGGCCCTCTTCGGGCAGCACCGCGTAGATCACGCGACCGCGCAGGTGCCAGCGGCGAACGTCGTCGGAAAAGTACTGCAGTGCGCCGAGGCCGATGAGGGTCAGACGCTCGGTGGCGGTGTAGTCGACGCTTGCGCCCGCGAAGTTGGTCATCGTGCCGGCCTCCAGGCCGGCACGCGTCTCGACGAAATCGCGCTGGCCGATGAGCTCGACGCCCGTCGTCTGCGACAGCCGAACGTTCCAGGTGGCGTCGAGGAAAGCCTTCAGGCTGTCGCCGACCTCGGACAGGCCGCCGGTCGCGAGCAGGCCCGCTCCGGTGCCGCGCTCGATCTTCTTGACTGCGGCGCCCAGCGTATAGCGGTCGGCGGACCAGCCGTGCTGCTCGTACCTCGTACCGCCGACACCTATCGCGACGAAGTCGTAGGCTGTCTTGTAGTCGACCAGCACGCCGGCCCGCAACCGCGCGCTGCGGAAGCCGTCCGAATCGTCCGTGCCGAGCACTTCCACTGCGTTTCCCGCAATGGCGGCAGCGGGATCGCCGACGACCCCGATGCCCGAAGCGCGGTCCGGTCGCATCGATTCGGGCGCATCGGCGCTCCACGCCGGTTGCGTGCAGTGGAAAAGCAGCGCCGCGGCGAGCGCGGCGCGCCTCACTTCGTGCCCCACGACTTGCGCTTGCCGAGCAGCTCTGCCGCGTAGCCCCGCACGCTGGCCGGATGCATGATGAAGCCGTAGCCCAGCGTGTAGCACAGCCACGCCACGATGTCGCGGCGCATGCGCAAACCGTGCGCCGCAAACACCCGTGCGCTGCAGCGGTACATCACGCACCCGAGCAGCAGAGCCGTGGGAACGAGCGCCAGGCTCGCCGGGCCGACCAGCCAGTAGATCCCGAAGAGCGCGAGCACCACGCCGGGGATGAAGCCGAACGTGAAGCTCAGGTCGATCCATGGAAACATCAGGCTCCAGCTGATGAGGAATGTGGCGAGCCTGCGCTGAAGCAGGACGCCCGGGTGGTGGCGCAAGGCTTCGATCAGGCCTCGCGCCCAGCGCTTACGCTGCTGCGACAGGCTCGCGAGCGTGTCAGGCACGCGCGTGAAGCACAGCGCATCCTCGGCGTAGCCCACGGTCCAGCCGCGCTTGAGGAGGGCCCAGGTAATGACGATGTCCTCGCCGACGCATTCGCTCCAGCCGCCGACTTCGCGCAACGCCCGGCGCTCGTAGAGCGAGAACGCGCCTTGGGCCACCATCGTCCCGCCGTAAGTGGACTGCACGCGCTTCGCGGCCGCGATCCCGTGCAGATAGTCCCAGTATTGCAGCCGCGCTGCCCAGCTCGCCTGCGCGTCGCTGACGAAGACCGCGCCGGCCACCGCCCGCATGCCGTCCGCTCCATGCAGGTACTCGCGGACGAGCAGCCGCAGGGCATCGGCATGCAGCCAGCTGTCCGCATCGAGCGTGACGATGAGCTCGTGGCGCGCTGCCGCGAGACCTCGGTTCAGCGCCGCCGACTTTCCCTCGTTGCGGGGGTGCGTGACGAGGCGTACTGCAAGCCCGCAGTCGCGCACGGCGGCGCCGGTTCCGTCGGTCGATCCGTCGTCCACGACGACGATGTCGATGGCGGCCGGGTAGCGCTGCTCCGCGATCGAGCGCAGCGCGTGGCCGATCGAGTCGACCTCGTTGTAGGCGGCGATCAGCACGGTGAGCGGCGGGTAGCGCACCGGTTCGCGCGCCGGCGGCTCCTTCGCCGCGAGGAGCAGGCTCGTCACCTGGAAGGCGTTCATGCACCCGGGAATCAGGGCGACGCCGGCGATCAGCAGCCAGGCGGGTACGCTGCCCAGCACCGCGGCCAGCTCGCCGATCCACGGCCACGCGGCCCACAGGGAAAATGCGGTCCACGCGACGGCGAGCGCGAGCGCCGCGGCGAACTGCCGGCGCACCCGGGAGCTGCACGAATCTCGTTGGGTCAACTCAGGCGTCGGCCCGGTCACCGGCTATTCGAGCTTCATCTCCATTCGCACCGAACCCGTCGACGCAGCTTCCATGGGTTTCGACACGATGAAGACCCGCTCGGGGCTGAGCTCCTTGTTCGCGAGCAGCGCGTCGCGCACGGCGGCCGCGCGCTGCTGCCCCAGGGCGTCGAGCGCGGCGGGCGCGGGCTTGAGATGGTCGAGCAGCGCGGCCTGCACGTAGCCCAGGCGCGCGTCGAGGTTCGGGTCTTTCGAGGCCTGTAGTTCCGCGGGATAGACCGGCATGGTCTTGAGGCGCGCCCGATAGACCATCTCGAACGCCTCCAGGCGCTTGCGCTTGGCGACATCGTCGAACGGCTTCGAGGTATCGACCGGCGGCACGAGGGTCGAGAGCGCCTGCTTCGCGACCACATCGCTGTCGGCGGCGGTGGCGATCGTGTTCGGCACGTTCAGCCGTACCTGCGGACGCTCGACCAGGCCGTTCGCGAGCGCGCCGAGCTTCTTGGTCGACGCCTCGTTCAGCGCCGCGGAGCCCGGCTCGAACTCCACGAACGCGAGGTCGTCGCCGCCGCCGAACATCGCGCCGATCGCCGCGAACGGCGCGGTGACGATCTTCGAGAGCAGGCCGACGACGGCCTTCCAGATCAGCGGCGCGAGGCGGAATTCCGGATCGTCGAGCGTGCCGCTCACCGGCAGGTCGAGCTCGATCACGCCGCGGCGGTCCTTGAGCAGCGCCACGCCGAACTTGATCGGGATGGGCGCGGCGTCCTTCGAA
>DASYPG010000135.1:0-5177 GCA_036006885.1 Burkholderiales bacterium
TGCTGCTCGGTCAGCAGCGAGTGTCCGGGAATGGAGACCTCGCCGCCGAGGTCGAAGAGGTCGTGCTGCACCTGCTCGAGCACGGCCCGCACCTCCGGCGGGACCTGTTCTGAAAGAAGCAAACCGATGGTGCTGTTCAGCTCGTCGATGTCGCCGAGCGCCGCGATCCGCGCGCTGTCCTTGGGCACCCGGGCGCCGTCGCCGAGGCCGGTGTCGCCGGTGTCGCCGGTGCGGGTGGTGATCTTCGAGAGGCGATGGCCCATCAGGAGGTCCGCTTCACTTCGCTTTCGACTTCGCCGCGGGCGAGGCGCGTGCGCAGCCGTTCGCCGGGCGCCGCCTCGGCCGCGTCGCGCAGAACGGCGCCGCTCGCGCCGTACGTGATGCTGTAGCCGCGCTTGAGCACCGCCTGCGGGTCGAGGCCGGCGAGGCCGGCCTGCAGCCGCGCGAGCTTCGCCTCGCCGGCGCGGACCCGGTGCAGGAATGCGAAGCCCAGGCGGGCCGAAAGCTGGCCGACGAGGTTGGCGTGGGCGCGCAGCCGCTCGCGCGGATGGACCAGCCGCCGCGTGCAGGCGTCCACGGCTTGCGCCGCATAGTCGAGCCGCCGCCGCGTCTCGCGCGCGAGCCGGCGCGCGCAGTCGGCGAGCAGCGCGGCGAGCTGCAGGCGCGACGGGCTCACCAGCTCGGCAGCCGCCGTGGGCGTCGGCGCGCGCTGGTCGGCGGCGAAATCGGCAATGGTGAAGTCGGTCTCGTGTCCGACGCCGACCACTACCGGAATCGCGCAGGCGCGGATCGCCCGCGCCAGCGCCTCCTCGTTGAACTGCCACAGGTCCTCGAGCGAGCCGCCACCCCGCACGAGGAGCAGGACGTCGCACTCCGCCCGTGCGCTCGCCCGCCGCAGCATCGCGGCGATGCGCCCGGCGGCGCCTTCGCCCTGCACCGGCACCGGGTACACGATCACCGCGATCGCGGGATTGCGGCGCGCGATAGTGGTGAGGACGTCGCGCAGCGCCGCCGCCGCGGGCGAGGTCAGCACGCCCACGGTCTGAGGATGCTGCGGCAGCGGACGTTTTGCACCGCCATCGAACAGGCCTTCGTCGGCGAGCTTCTGCTTCAGGCGCAGGAACCGCTCGTAGAGCGGCCCGAGCCCGGCCTGGCGCATCGCCTCCACCGTGAGCTGGAATCGCCCGCGCGGCTCATAGAGCGAAACGAGCGCGCGCACTTCGACCTGCGCGCCGTTGGCCGGCTCCCAGTCGAGCGCGCCGAAGCGGCTTTTGAACATCACGCAATCGACCTGGGCGCCGTCGTCCTTGAGCGTGAAGTAGCAGTGTCCGGAGGGTGCGCGCGACAGGTTGGAGACCTCGCCCTGCACCCACATGAGGGGGAATCGCCGTTCCAGCGTATCGCGCACGTTGCGCAGCAGCTGCGAGACGGTGACCGCGGTTGCCGGGCGCGTGACGGGACCGCTGGGAAGTTCGTATTGCATCGCGTATTGCACCGATGGGGGCGGGCTCAGCGAGCCTACACTAATCCACATCCGGCCCGGCTTCCGGCCGGCCGCCGCGCGAGGTGCGCACGGACCCCGATTCTTTCGGCTAAGCGGATGAAAGTTCTCCGGAAAACGCTGCTCAAATTTTGACCTGGACCGACTCGCCGCCCAATATGACGGGCGCATGTCGGCCTGTTCAGCGACAATCCACAAACTTATCCACAGTTTTGGTGGATATCGCTGCGTCCACTACAAAGGCGGATTTTGATGCGCCGCGCAAACTTGCCTTCGGGTCGGTGGGTGGTAAAGTCGGCCGCGGCCCGTACCCAAAAAAAGGCATAGGAAAAGGGTGTTCGCAATCATTCAGGCAGCGGGATGGCCGATCTGGCCGCTGCTCTTGGCATCCATCATCGCCGTCGCATTGATCGTAGAGCGCGCGATCACGCTGCGCCGGGGCAACATCCTGCCGCCGACGCTGCTCGAGCAGGTGGTCTCGGTCTACAAGCGCCAGGGCGTGTCGAACGACGTGCTCGATCGCCTGGCGAGCGACTCGCCGCTCGGCGCAGTGCTCGCGGCGGGGCTGCGCAACCACCAGAGCTCCCGCTACGTGATGAAGGAGGCGATCGAGGAATCCGGCCGCGGCGTCGGCCATCACCTCGAGCGCTTTCTCACCACGCTCGGCACGATCGCTGCCGCGGCGCCGCTGCTCGGCCTGTTCGGCACGGTGATCGGCATGATCGAGATTTTCGGCTCGCAGGCGCCCACCGGCGCCAACCCGCAGCAGCTCGCCCACGGTATCGCGGTGGCGCTCTACAACACCGCCTTCGGCATCGCGATCGCGATCCCGGCGCTCATCTTCTACCGGCACTACCGCAACAAGGTCGACACCTACGTCGTGGAGATGGAGCAGCAGGCCTCGAAGCTCGTCGACATCGTCCACGGCGAGCGCGTCGACTTCGGCGGCGAGCAGCGATGAACTTCCAGCGCGGCAGGCAACGCGAGCCGCTCGAGATCAACCTCGTGCCGCTCATCGACGTGATGATGGTGATCCTCATCTTCCTGATGATCACCACCACCTATTCGAAGTACACCGAGCTGCAGATCAACCTGCCCACCGCGAGCGCCGAAAAGCAGCCCGAACGGCCCAACGAGATCGCGGTGCTGGTGAACGCTCAGGGTCAGTACGTCATCAACCGCAACCCGGTGCCGTTCAAGAGCGTGGAGCAGCTCGCCGAGGAGCTGCGCCGCGCCGGCGGCACGCTCAAGGATCCGGTGATCGTGATCAGCGCCGACGCCGCCGCAACCCATCAGTCGGTGGTGCGCGTCATGGAGGCGGCGCGCATCGCCGGGCTGTCGCAGATTACCTTCACCACGCAGTCGAACAAATAGTGCGGTACTGGTACCGCCGCGGCGCCCTCGCGTGGCTGCTGTGGCCGGCGAGCCTCGCCTTCGGTTTCATCGTCTTTTGTAGACGCATTCTTTACCGGTTGAGGGTTCTGAAAAGCATCCATCCCGGGATTCCCGTGGTGATCGTGGGCAACCTCACTGCGGGCGGCAGCGGCAAGACGCCGCTCGTGCTGTGGATCGCCGAGCTCCTCAAGGCGCGCGGCTGGTCGCCGGCGATCGTCTCCCGCGGCTACGGCGGCGCGGGCGGCGCGCGTGCGGCCACGGTAGCCTCGGAGCCGGACGAAGTCGGCGACGAGCCGGTAGTGCTCGCGCGCCGCAGCGGCTGCCCTGTCTGGATCGGCGCCGACCGGGTGAAGGTCATCGAAGCGCTGCGCCTGCAGCACCCCGAGGTCGACGTGGTCGTGCTCGACGACGGGCTGCAGCACTATCGCCTGCGGCGCGACCTCGAGATCGCGGTGGTGGATTCGCGCGGCTTCGGCAACGGCTGGCTGCTGCCGGCGGGCCCGCTGCGCGAGCCGCCGCGACGGCTGCGCACCGTTCACGCGGTGATCTCCCATCAGGCCCCAGACTTGGGACCCGGAAATTTGCATGTCTTCCCTATGCGGCTCGAAGGCGAAGTCGCGCACCGGATGAGCGACGCGCGCGACAGGCAGCCGCTCCAGGCGTGGCGCGGCCAGACGGTCCACGCGGTCGCCGGCATCGGCAACCCCAGCCGCTTTTTCGTCCACGTCGGCAAGCTTGGGCCGAAGGTGGTGCCGCATCCGTTCGCCGATCATCACCGCTTCGCCGCCGGGGAGCTCGAGTTCGGCGACGAGCTGCCTGTGCTGATGACCGAGAAGGACGCGGTAAAATTGCGCCGCCATGCGCGCCCCAATTGGTGGGTCCTGCCGGTCACCGCGAACCTCGCTCCGGCGTTCGGCGACTGGCTGCTGAGGGAGCTCGATGGCCGGCGTCGATCCAAAGCTGCTTGAGATCCTGGTGTGCCCGCTGTGCAAGGGCAAGCTCGTCTATCGCAAGGACGCCGACGAGCTCGTGTGCCGCGCCGACCGCCTGGGCTATCCGGTGAAAGACGGCATTCCCGTCATGCTGGAAGAGGAGGCGCGCAAGCTTCCGCCGGAAGAAGAAGTGGCTTGAGCTTTCACGTCATCATCCCGGCGCGCTACGCGTCGAGCCGGTTTCCGGGAAAGCCGCTCGCCGATATCGCCGGGCGGCCGATGGTGGTGAGGGTCTGCGAGCGGGCGGCGCAAAGCGGCGCGGCATCGGTCCACGTGGCGACCGACGACGAGCGCATCGCCGCCGCGGTCACGGCCGCCGGCCACAGCTGTGTGATGACGCGCGCCGATCATCCTTCGGGAACCGATCGCATCGCGGAAGCTGCTTCCCGTCTCAAACTCGAGAATCAGGACATCGTGGTGAACGTGCAGGGCGACGAGCCGCTGATCCCGCCCGGGCTCATCGCGGAGGTGGCGCAACTCCTCGAACGGCTCAAGGACGCGTCGGTCTCGACCGCCTGCCACGCCATCCACGACGAGCAATCCCTCGCCAGCCCGAACGTGGTGAAGGTGGTCATGGATGCGCAGGGCTACGCGCTGTACTTCTCGCGCTCGAGAATTCCCTATCCGAGGGAGCAGGGCGGCGCCTGCTACCGGCACGCCGGGATCTACGGATACCGCGTCGATTTCCTGAAGCGCTACGCGGCGCTCGCGCCCTCGCCGCTCGAGAAGGCCGAGGCGCTCGAGCAGCTTCGAGTGCTGTGGCACGGCTATCGCATCGCCGTGGCGGTGAGCGAAACCGACATTCCTCCTGGCGTCGACACCCCCCAGGACCTCGAGGCCGTCCGTAGAATGCTCGCATGAGGCTCATCCTTCTCGGGCCGCCGGGGGCGGGCAAGGGCACCCAGGCGAATTTCATCCGCGCGAAGTTCGGCATCCCGCAGATCTCCACCGGCGACATGCTGCGCGCCGCGCGCGCCGCGAAAACCCGCTTGGGAATCGAAGCTGGAAAAATCATGGACGCCGGGCAGCTCGTGTCCGACGACATCATCATCGGCCTGGTCGAGGAGCGCCTCGGGCATGGCGACTGCACTAAGGGTTATCTCTTCGACGGCTTCCCGCGCACCATTCCGCAGGCCGAAGCGATGAGGGCCGCCGATGTCAGGATCGACTATGTGCTCGAAATCGACGTGCCCGACCAAGAGATCATCACGCGCATGAGCGGACGCCGAGTGCACCCGGCCTCGGGGCGCACCTACCACGTGAAGTTCAACCCGCCGCGCGTGGAGGGC
>DASYPG010000136.1:0-4911 GCA_036006885.1 Burkholderiales bacterium
CGCGACCTTCGGTGAACGGGCCGCTTTTTCCAGGGAGGATGAAAGGATAGAGACTGCTGGCTCAGGCGTGCCGCGCGGCGCGAGCACGCCGATCCACAGGTAGCCCTCGTAGCCGGGAAATCCCGACTCGGCGACCGTCGCAACGTTCGGGAGCTGCGTCAGGCGTGCGCGCCCGGCGGTCGCAAGCACTTTGACCCTGCCAGAGGGCAGCAGCGGCGAGGTGGTGGCATAGGTGTCGTACTTGAGCTGCACCACGCCCGCAAGGAGGTCGGTCAGCGCGGGCGCTGCGCCTTTGTAGGCGACGTGGGTGACCTGCACGCCAGCCTGCCGCAACAGGAGCTCCATCGTGATGTGCGGTAGCGTGCCGATGCCCGCCGAGGAATAGCTCAGCTTGCCGGGATTGGCTTTGGCGTACTTCACCATGCCGTCGAGCGTGTCGAAGGGTGCCGAAGGATGTGCAATCAGGAGCTCCGGCACGTTGCCGATGAGGCTGACCGGGACGAAGTCCGCTTCGGTGTTGAACGGCAGCTTCTGCCGCAGCGCCGGATTGATCGTGTGGTTCGGAGTCGTCACGAGCACCGTGTAACCGTCGGCTGGAGCACGCGCCGCGGCCTCGCTGGCGATGATGCCGGCGGCGCCTGGGCGGTAGTCGAGCACCAGCGGCTTGCCGAGGAGCTCAGACGCCTCGTTGCACACGAGCCGCGTCACCACGTCAACGGTTCCCCCGGGCGGAAAGGGCATGAGCACCCTGACCGGCCGGTCCGGGTAGGCGGCGAGCGCGGTCTGCGCCGAGACAACGGCGAGCGCGATCCACAGGAACCTCATACGCGTTCTCCTTCGATGAGCTCGGCTACCTGCGCGGCCGCGGTCTTGAGCTCCTCCCGGCTGTTGAGGTAGTCCGGGCAGATGCGCAGATACTCGCCGCGTGCGTCGGTCTTGACGCCTTTTTTCCCCAGCTCGGACGCGAGCATTTTCGCCTTCGCATTTCTCAGCGTGACAAACGCGCCATGGTCCTCGCCTTCGCCCTGGACTGGAAGAAGCGATTTTAGAAAGGCTTTCTGCTCCAGGTTGTGTTCTCGTATGCGTTCCACGCCGAGTTCGAGGGTGATCTCGAGGCCAGCGAGCGCTTGGAACGGCGTCAGCACGGGCGGCGTGGACTCGAGCCACGCATCGCCGCCCGCCGCGAAGCGCGGCGGCTCGGGACGCTCGTAGGCGAAAACGTCCTCCTTGGCGAACCAGCCGGTGTCGAGCGTGCGCAGGCCGTGGTGCCGGGGATGCACGTAGAGCCAGCAGGCGCCCGGTCCGCCGCGCAGATACTTGTACGAGCCGCCGACCGCGAAATCGGCGTCGAGCGCGGTGAGGTCGAGCGGCAGCACCCCGGCGTGGTGATAGACATCGAGCAGCACCAGCGCCTTCGCGCGGTGCGCCGCCTCGATGATTTCCTTTACGGACGGAAAAATCTTCCCGGTCCGGAAAGCGACCGTCGAGATCACCACCAGGTCGCAGGGTTCGAAGCGGAACGCATCGAAAGGGACGCTCTTCAGCTCGATGCGGCCCTTGTCGCGATAGACGCGCAGGATGAAGTCGATCGAGTCGAACTCGGCGTCGGTCGTCAGCACGCGCGGCTTGCCCGGCAGCGCATTGAGCACCGCGCGCAGTCCCTGGCCCGCGTTGGTCTTCGGAACAATGCAATCCGCTTTTCCCGCATTAACCAGCTTCGAGGTCAGGGAGCGAAATGCCTCACGTCCCTGCATCCACAGCTTCCACGCGCCGTCCATGTCGCTGTACCACGCGTCGGTCGCAGCGCGCAGGTCCTCGGCGGCGCGGTCGGGCGGGCGGCCGAGCGAATGGTTCGCGAGGTAGAGCTCCTTCCGCGCCAGCACTCGGGAAAAGCGCGGCCAGACGTGCCGCGCGAGCCACGCCTCATCCAATCTCGGTGCGGACATCGATGAGCTCGGGGAAGAGCGAGAGCTCGAGCGTCCTGCGCAGGAACGGCACGCCGGCGGTGCCGCCGGTGCCCTTCTTGAAGCCGATGATGCGCTCCACCGTCTTCACGTGCCGGAAGCGCCACAGCACGAAGTTCTCCTCGACGTCGACCAGCTTCTCGCACATGTCGTACTCGGCCCAATGGCGCTCGGTGTTCTCGTAGACGGTCTTGAACACCGCGGTGACGCCGGGATGGCGCTGGTACGGAGCCGTCCAGTCGCGCTCGACGCGCTCCGCCGGCACCGGCATGCCGCGCCGCGCGAGGTAGCGCAGGAACTCGTCATACAGGCTTGGCGACCCGAGTAGGTTCCTCAAATACTGGAAGGTCGGCTCGTCATGCCGTTGGAGTTCTACGAGCTGCGCATTCTTGTTGCCGAGCATGAACTCGATGGCGCGGAACTGGTGCGACTGCAGCCCCGAGGCCGGGCCAAGCACATTGCGGAATTGCGCGTACTCCGATGGCGTGAGGGTCTCGAGCACCGCCCATTGCTCGAAGAGCTGGCGCTGCACCTGCTTCACCCGCGCGAGGATCTTGAAGCACGGCGCGAGCCGGTCGGCCTTGACGTGCTCGATGGCCGCGGCGAGCTCGTGCAGCAGGAGCTTCATCCACAGCTCGGAAGTCTGGTGCTGGATGATGAACAGCATCTCGTCGTGATGCGACGAGCGCGGCCGCTGCGCCGAGAGCAGCCGCGCGAGCTCGAGGTAGCCGCCATAGGAGGTTTCCGCGGCGAGCTCGGTGATGTAGCCCGGATCGTCCTTGCCCATGCGCTGACTATAATGCGCGCATGCTGAAACTGTGCGGATTTCGCATCAGTAACTATCACAACAAGACGCGCCTCGTGCTGCTCGAGAAGGGCATCGAGCACGAGGAGGACGCGGACTGCCGGCCCAGGCAGACGGAGGAATTTCTGGCGCGCTCGCCCATGGGCAAGGCGCCGTTCCTCGAGCTCGAAGACGGCCGGCGCCTCTCCGAGTCGGAGGTGATCTGCGAATACCTTGAGGACGCGTATCCGCAGAAGCCGCTCCTTCCGCGCGATCTGTGGCAGCGCGCGAGGGTGCGCGAGCTCGTCACGCACATGGAGCTCTATCTCGAACTCCCGGTGCGCCGGACCTACGGTTTCGTGTTCTTCGGCCGCCCGGTCGACGAGCAGGTAAAGCAGGCCGTGGAGAAGGATCTCGCCAGGGGCGTGCGCGCCTTCAAGGCGCTGGCGAAGTTCGATCCGTACATCGCCGGCCCCGAGCTGACGCTCGCCGACTGCGCCGCGTTCGTGCACCTGCCGCTCGTCTCGCTCGCCACTAAGCTCGGCTACGGCCGCGATGTGCTCGAGGATGTACCCGGTCTTGCCTCCTACCTCCAGATGCTCGGCGAGCGGCCGGCCTTCGCGCGGGTGAAGGCGGACGCGGCGGCGGCGCGCGCGGGGGCGCAGAAGAAGTGACCGGGTATCCGGAATACCTGCGCTTCATCGCAACGCTCACCGCGGTGCTCGATCCCTTCCTGGCGGTGCCGATCTTTCTCGGCGTCACCGCGTCGCGCGGCGCGGCGTCGCGCCATCGGCTCGCGAACGCGGTCACGCTGACCGTGTTCGTCGTGCTGGCCGGCGCGGCGCTCTTCGGCGAGGCGCTGCTTCACCTCCTCGGCGCGAGCCTGCCCGCGTTCCAGGTCGGCGGCGGCCTGGTGCTGCTCCTAATGGCGCTCGCGATGCTGAACGCCCAGGTCGGCGGCATGCGCCAGTCGCGCGCCGAGGCGCAGGAGCTCGAGTCGGGGGAGCTCAGCGGCGTCGTGCCGCTCGCGGTGCCCTTGCTCGCGGGGCCGGGCGCCATCGGCACCACGATCATCGCCGCGCAGGCCGGCGGCGCCGCGCACGTCGCGGCGATTCTCGGCTGCCTCGCGCTGGTGTGCGCCGTCCTTTGGGGCATGCTGCGAGTCGCCGACGCGGTCGGCGAGCGCCTGGGAACCACCGGCCTCAACATCGCGACCCGGCTCCTCGGGCTGCTCCTCGCCGCCATCGCCATCGAGACGATGGCGGACGGGCTGAAGGTGCTGTTCCCGGGACTTACTTCAGCCTGAGCGGATCGCGCGGCGCGCGTTCATTGAGCACGTCCTCCATGCGCGCGCGCACCGCGCCTTTGATTCCCGGGTGCGTGAGCACGTAGAAGCGGTTCTCCTTCACCGCCGCAACCACCGCTCGCGCCACGTCGTCGGCGGAGAGCTTGCCCGCGGCGACGGCTTTTCTAAGGGTGGCTTCGTGAGCGAGCCGCTCTTGGGATTTGACTACTTTGCCTGGGAATTTTGAATCGGCTATCCCCGTCGGAACATAGGCGGGACATAACACCGACACGCCGACGCGCGAGCCGCGCTCGTGCAGGTCGTGATGCAGCGCTTCCGAGAGCGTCACGACCGCGTGCTTCGACACGCAGTACGCGCCCATGCCGGGCGGCGAGATGAGGCCCGCCACCGACGCGGTATTGACGATGTGCCCCTCGTCCTGCGAGATCAGGCGCGGGGCGAAGGCGCGCACGCCGTGCGCCACGCCGAGCAAGTTGACGCCGAGGATCCACTGCCATTCGGCTTCGCTTGTCTCCCACACCGGGCCCGAGACTGCGACCCCCGCGTTATTGCACACGAGGTGGATGGCGCCCAGCTCTTCCACGCACCGCTGTGCGAACGTTTCGACGTCGGGCGACTTGGAGACGTCGACCCGCACCGAGATGCTTCTAACACCTGGACGATCGAGCTGCGCTCGGGTTTCCGCCAGACCAACTTCGTCTACATCGGCGAGCGCGAGATGCATGCCCTCGGAGGCAAACGCGAGCGCCATGGCGCGGCCGAGGCCGCTCGCCGCCCCGGTGACCGCCGCGACCTTGCCGCCGAGCTGGTTCAGCGCCATGAATGCCACAGCATGGACGCTCCGCCGAGGACGATCA
>DASYPG010000137.1:0-3962 GCA_036006885.1 Burkholderiales bacterium
GAGCGGGTCGATGAAGCTCTCGAAGAAGTCGATGACGAGCGCGTTCGCGCGACGCACCACCGCACGCACGTCGTGGTTCACCAGCGTCGAGAACACGATCGCGCGGCCGTTGGCCGACTCGGCGGAGATGCGCGCGACGCACTCCTCGGCCTTCTCCGTGCTATCGACGAACGGCAGCGTCACCTGGTCGAATTCGACCCCTTCGAACTGGGTCATCAGGCTGTGGCCGAGCATCTGCGCCGTGATGCCGGTGCCGTCGGAGACGAAAAACACGGTGCGCCGGTCCATGGCGATAAAATACTGCAATGCGATTAGCGTGGCTTAAGGATCTGCGGCTCAAGGATCTCGCCGAGGTCGGGGGCAAGAACGCGTCGCTCGGCGAGATGATCGGCGCGCTGGCCGCCGCCGGCATCCGCGTGCCCGGGGGCTTCGCCACCACCGCGGCGGCCTTCCGCGAGTTCATCGCGCAGGGCGGGCTCGACAAGCGCATCGACGAGCGCCTCGGCCGGCTCGATGCCGCCGACGTCGACGCGCTCGCGGCCGCGGGCAAGGAAATCCGCTCGTGGCTCCTCGCGACGCCGTTCCCGGCTCCGCTAGAGCAGGAGATTCGGCAGCATTATCAAGAGCTTGAGCGGCAAGTGGGCGGCAAAGCCTCGTTCGCGGTGCGCTCCTCGGCCACTGCCGAGGACTTGCCCGAGGCCTCGTTCGCGGGCCAGCAGGAAACCTTCCTCAACATCAGCGGCGCCGACAACGTGCTCGAGGCGATCCGGCACGTGTTCGCCTCGCTCTACAACGACCGCGCGATCTCCTACCGGGTGCACCAGGGATTCGCCCACGGCGCGGTCGCGCTGTCGGCCGCCGTGCAGCAGATGGTGCGCAGCGACCTCGGCGCAAGCGGGGTGCTCTTCACGCTCGACACCGAATCGGGTTTTCGCGACGTGGTGTTCATCACCGCGTCCTACGGGCTCGGCGAAATGGTGGTGCAAGGCGCGGTCAATCCGGACGAGTTCTACGTGCACAAGCCGATGCTCGAGAAGGGCCGCCCGGCGATCGTGCGGCGCGCGCTCGGCTCGAAGCACCAGAAAATGGTGTTCTCGCAGTCCGCCGCCACCGGCAAGTCGACCCGCATCGTGGACGTGCCCGAGGCCGAGCGGCATCGTTTTTCCCTTTCAAACGAGGAAATTCTTGAGCTGGCGCGTTACGCCGTAACGATCGAGCGCCACTACGGCCGGCCGATGGACATCGAGTGGGGCAAGGACGGCGCCGACGGCCGCATCTATGTGCTGCAGGCGCGTCCGGAAACGGTGAAGTCGCGCAAGCGCGATGTCGAGGAGCGCTTCGCCCTGAAGGGCAGCTCGCGCGTGCTGGTGACCGGCCGCGCCATCGGCAACAAGATCGGCAGCGGCACCGTGCGCGCGGTTGCCGACGCCTCGCAGATGTCCAAGGTGAAGGAAGGCGACATTCTGGTCACCGACATGACCGACCCGAACTGGGAGCCGGTCATGAAGGTCGCGGCCGCGATCGTCACCAACCGCGGCGGGCGCACCTGCCACGCGGCGATCATCGCGCGCGAGCTCGGCATTCCGGCCGTGGTGGGCTGCGGCGAGGCGACCCGGCGCCTGAAGGACGGCCAGCAGGTCACGGTTTCGTGCGCCGAGGGCGACACCGGGAACGTGTACGAAGGCCTGATCCCGTTCGAGGTCACCAGCCGGGCCCGCGGCGAGATGCCCCGCATTCCGGTAAAGATCACCATGAACGTGGGCAACCCCGAGCTCGCGTTCGAGTTCGCGCAGCTGCCGAACGCCGGGGTCGGCCTCGCGCGGCTGGAGTTCATCATCAACAACGAGATCGGCGTGCACCCGCGCGCCTGCCTCGAATACCCGGCGCTGCCGGCCGCCCTCAAGGGCAAGCTCGAGGAAAAGGCGCGCGGCTACGCGAGCCCGAAGGACTTCTTCCGCGAGAGGATGGTCGAGGGCGTGGCGACGATCGCGGCCGCGTTCTGGCCCAAGCAGGTGATCGTGCGGCTGTCGGACTTCAAGTCGAACGAGTACCGCAAGCTCCTCGGCGGCGAGCGCTACGAGCCCGAGGAGGAGAACCCGATGCTCGGCTGGCGCGGGGCTTCGCGCTACGTGGCGGAGAATTTCCGCGAGTGCTTCGAGCTCGAGTGCGCAGCGATGAAGCAGGTGCGCGACGAGCTCGGCCTCACCAACGTGGAGCTGATGGTGCCGTTCGTCAGGACCATCGGCGAGGCGAAGCAGGTGCTCGAGCTGCTGAGGGGCAATGGCCTGGAGCGCGGCAAGAACGGCCTTAAAATCGTCATGATGTGCGAGCTGCCGTCGAACGCGATTCTCGCCGAGCAGTTCCTCGAGCTGTTCGACGGGTTCTCCATCGGCTCGAACGACCTTACCCAGCTCACGCTCGGGCTCGACCGCGACTCGGGCCTCGTCGCGGAGGGCTTCGACGAGCGCGACGCCGCGGTCAAGGCGATGCTCGCCATGGCGATCGGGGCCTGCCGCAAGCACGGCAAGTACGTCGGAATCTGCGGGCAGGGACCCTCGGACCATCCCGACCTCGCACGCTGGCTGATGGAGCAGGGTATCGAGAGCATGTCGCTCAACCCCGATACCGTGGTCTCGACCTGGATGGCGCTCGCCGAGGACGCGCCCTCGGCGAAGAAGTCGGCTGCGGCCTAGTTCTATCTGCTGCGCAGGAGCCGCTGCTTTTCCCGGTTCCACTCCTTCTCGCGCTGATCGGCGCGCTTGTCGTGCTTGAGCTTGCCGCGGCCCAGCCCGAACTCGAGCTTGATGCGGCTTTTGCTGTAGTGGAGGTTGAGCGGCACGAGCGTGTAGCCGCGCTGCTCGACCTTGCCGATCAGGCGCCGGATCTCTTCCGCCCGCAGCAGCAGCTTGCGCGTGCGGGTGGGATCTGGGGTCACATGGGTGGAGGCGGTCGGGAGCGGGCTCACGTGCGCGCCGAACAGAAACAGCTCTTCTCCACGCACCGTGACGTAGGCTTCGCCGATGTTGCCCCGGCCGCCGCGGATCGCCTTCACCTCCCAGCCCTCGAGCACGATGCCGGCCTCGTAGCGCTCTTCGATGAAATAGTCGTGGAACGCCTTGCGGTTTTCGACGATCGACATTTGCCCCGGATTTTCCCATGAAGCGAATTACCCGGTCCGCGATCGTCGAGCACTCCGCCGAGCGGATGTTCACGCTGGTGGACGACGTCGAGTCTTACCCCCGCTTCCTTCCCTGGTGCCGCGCGGCGAAGGTGGAGGAGCGCACGGCGGTGTCGGTGCAGGCCACGCTCAGCGTGGGGATGCGCGGCCTGCGCCAGACGTTCAGTACCCGGAACGAGCTGCACCCCCCCGAGGCCATGGAGATGCGCCTGGTGAAGGGACCGTTCCGGCACTTCGCCGCCGCGTGGCGCTTCAAGCCGCTCTCCGCGCAGGCCTGCGCGGTCGAGTTCTCGCTCGAGTACGAGATGGCGGGGCCGCTCGCGAGGATCCTCGAGCCGCTTTTCGACCACATCGCCGATACTATGGTCGACGCCTTTACCCGGCGCGCCGGAGAGCTCTATGGCAAGAGTTAGCGTCGAGGTGATCTACGCGCTGCCCGCGGGCGAGGACGCGGTGACGCTCACGGTCGCGACGGGTGCGACGGCGGAAGACGCGGTGCGCGCCTCGGGCCTCCTCGAGCGCCATCCCGAGATCGAACTCGGGCGCCAGAAGCTCGGCATCTACGGCCGGGTAGTGGCGGCGCAGGCGCCGCTTCGCGATGGCGACCGGGTCGAGATCTACCGCCCGCTGACGGTCGACGCAAAGGAGGCGCGCCGCCGGCGCGCGTTCAAAAGGCGCTAGAGCGCGCCTAGTTGCACCAGTCGCGCACGTTTTGGCGAGCCTTGGCGGATTCCTGCGCGACCTGGTTGTCGTCCAGGAAATAGCGCTCGCCCTTGGGGTCGGT
>DASYPG010000138.1:0-2645 GCA_036006885.1 Burkholderiales bacterium
CATCGGCCTGCTCGAGCTCACCGGGCGGGCGCGGGCGATGCAGGAGTTCAGCTTCCGCGTGTTCGAGGCGTTCACCGCCGCGACCGTGATCTACCTCCTCACCAACCTCGTCGTCGTGCTCGCGATGCGCGCGCTCGAGAAGACGGTGCGCGTGCCCGGCTTGATCGCGGCCGGTGGCGCGCCGCAGGCGGGACACTGAGCCGTGTTCGCCGGCTACGACTTCGAGGCCATCCAGCGCTCGCTGCCCTACCTCTTCCGGGAGGGCATGGTTTTCACGCTGACGTTGACCGCGATCGCGGCGAGCGGCGGCATCGTCTTCGGCACGGCGCTCGCGATGATGCGGCTCTCGGCCTTCAAGCCGGTTTCGGCGCTCGCCGGCGGCTACGTAAACCTGATGCGCTCGGTGCCGCTGGTGCTCGTGATCTTCTGGTTCTTCTTCCTCGTACCCTACATCGGCGCCTGGATCATCGGCGCCAAGGAGCCGGTCCGCGTCGGCGCATTCCTCTCGGCGGCGATCACCTTCACCATGTTCGAGGCCGCCTACTACTGCGAGATCATGCGCGCCGGCATCCAGTCGATTCCGCGCGGACAGGTGTGGTCGGGCTACGCCCTCGGGCTCAATTACTGGCACACGATGGGCCACATCGTCCTGCCACAGGCCTTCCGCAACATGGTGCCGGTGCTGCTCACCCAGACCATCATCCTGTTCCAGGACACCTCGCTCGTGTACGTAATCTCGGCCACCGACTTCCTCGGCGCCGCCTCCAAGGTCGCGAACCGGGACTACCGCCTGGTTGAGATGTACACCTTCGTCGCGGTGGTGTACTTCATCGTTTCGTACTCGCTCTCGCTGCTGGTGAGGCGGCTTCAGGATAGGATCGCGATCATCCGATGATCTCCATCAAGAACGTAAGCAAGTGGTACGGCAGCTTCCAGGTGCTCGCCGACTGCAGCACCGAGGTCGCCAAGGGCGAGGTCGTGGTGGTCTGCGGGCCTTCGGGGAGCGGCAAGTCGACCCTCATCAAGACGGTGAACGCGCTGGAGCCGTTCCAGAAAGGCACCATCACCGTCGACGGCGTCTCGGTGGGCGATCCGAAGACCAACCTGCCCAAGCTGCGCTCGCGCGTGGGCATGGTGTTCCAGCACTTCGAGCTCTTCCCGCACATGACCGTGACGCAGAACCTGACGCTGGGCCAGATCAAGGCGCTCGGACGCAGCGAGGACGAGGCGCGCCAGAAGGGGCTCAAGCTCCTCGACCGCGTCGGGCTCTCGGCGCACAAGGACAAGTATCCGGCACAGCTCTCGGGCGGCCAGCAGCAGCGCGTCGCGATCGCGCGGGCGCTGTCGATGGACCCGATCGCGATGCTGTTCGACGAGCCCACCTCCGCCCTGGACCCCGAGATGATCAACGAGGTGCTCGACGTCATGGTGGAGCTCGCGCGCGAGGGCATGACCATGATGGTCGTCACGCACGAGATGGGCTTCGCGCGCAAGGTCGCGCACCGGGTCATCTTCATGGACGGCGGCCGCATCGTCGAGGACGCGGACAAGAAGGACTTCTTCGGCAAGCCGCGCTCCGAGCGCGCGCAGGTCTTCCTCTCGAAGATCCTGCAGCACTGACCCGAAATCGGGGTCAGAGCCCGATTTCTATTTCGGGCGCTCGACCTTCTTCAGCATCTCCTCGGAGATGCGGTAGTCCGGATACTGCTTGCGGAACTCCGCGAGCGCCTTGTTGGCTTCGTCGTGGCGGCCTTCCTTGCGCAGTTCGGCGATGCGTTCCAGGAGGCGCTCGGGACTGAGCGGCGGCGCTGCGGAAGCCACCACCCGGCTTTCCTGGAGTCCTGCCGCGGCACCAGGAGATTGGTCCTGGCTCTGCGTCTGGGTGGACGGTGCCGGGGCCGCCGGCGCAGCGGCCGGAGCGCTTTGAGTCTCGATGGAGGGGGCTTTCTGCTGTTGCGCTTCCAGACGATCCGCGCGTGCTAGCTCGGCTGCTCGCGGCTTCTCTTCAAGAGGCACCGCGTTGCGGGCTGGGCCGGACGGGGGTTTTGACGGGTCGATCTGCCTGGGCGGCTCGGCGCGGTCCGTTTCTCTCCGCTGCTCTTTGGCCGCGGGCGGCTCTTTGGCGTCGGAGAACGCTTCCTTGCGCTCCTCAGGCATGGAAGCGACCGCAAGCGCCTCAGGATCCGGCTGCTGGCGCTCAACCTGCACCGTGACGGCGACGGCGAGCATCAGGATGGCCGCAGCGCCGAATGCGAAATACCAGCGGTGCCGGCCCACCGGAGCAACCAGCGGCGCGTGCGGTCGGTCGGCCGAGCGATGCGCGGCAGCGAGGATCGCCTGATCGAGCTCGCGCGGCGGCTCCTCGGCGCTGAGCTCGCGGTAGCGCCGCGAGACCTTGGGATCGAGCTCGTCAGCCATCGACGAGCGCCGCCTTCAGCTTGGCCATCGCATAGCGCAGCCGGCTCTTCGCCGCCTCTTCGTCCGACCCGGTCGCGGCCGCGATTTCGGGTACGGTGAGGCCGGCCTCCTCGTGCAGCAGGAAGGCTTCCCGCTGCGCCGGCGGCAGACGCTCGAGCGCCTCGGCGAAGCGCGCCAGCGCTTCGAGCGCCTCGGCATGGTGCGCCGGGTCCGGCGCGTTAGAGGGG
>DASYPG010000139.1:0-13217 GCA_036006885.1 Burkholderiales bacterium
CTGCGGGTGTCGCTGTGCCTCGCCGCATTCCCGCGGGGAAAGCCGGTCTGAAATCCATTCTGCGCGCCTTCGGGCGCGCGTCGCATGCCGTACCGTGGAACAGCGAGCAGTCGATCCGCGAGGAGCTCTTCAGCATCGAGCGCCTCGAGCAGCATGCCGAAAGCCTGGCCGCGGCCCAGGGCGTCGCCGCGGGATCGATCGCCGGGCGCTCGCTCGCGGTACGCCTCAGGGAAAACGAGTCGGGATTGCTTCAGGCCTATCGCGGCATCGCGGGCGCGGTGGGCGAAGGGCGCGCCATTACGCCGGCCGCCGAGTGGCTGCTCGACAACTACCACCTGGTCGAGGAGCAGATACGCGAGATCCGCGACGATCTGCCGTCGGGCTACTACCGCCAGCTGCCGAAGCTCGCCGGCGGGCCGCTCGCCGGGTATCCGCGGGTTTTCGGCGTGGCCTGGGCCTTCGTCGCGCATACCGACAGCCGCTTCGATCAGGAGATGCTGCGCCGCTTCGTGCGCGCCTACCAGCGCGTTCAGCCGCTGACGATCGGCGAGCTGTGGGCAGTCGCGATCACGCTGCGCGTGGCCCTCGTCGAGAACCTGCGGCGCGCGGCGATGCGCATCCGGGTGAGCCGGGCCGCGCGCGCGGAAGCCGACACCCTGGCCGACCGGCTCCTGGGGGTGAACGGGCGCGCCGCCGAGCCGCTCGCCGCGGTGTTTCGCGAGCGCGAACCGGCAACGCCCTTGAACGGATCCTTCGCCGTTCAGCTCGTGCAACGGCTGCGCGACCAGGATCCGAAGGTCACGCCGGCGCTGCTCTGGCTGGAGGAGCGCCTCGCGACGCAGGGCGTGAGCGCCGACGAGATCGTGTACGACGAGCATCAAAGCCAGGGTACGACGAACGTGACGGTGCGCAACATCATCACCAGCATGCGCCTCATTTCCGACGTCGACTGGCCGCAGCTCGTCGAAAGCGCGAGCCTCATCGACGACACGCTGCGGCCGGCGAGCGGCTTCGCGGACATGGATTTTGCCACGCGCAACCTCTATCGCAACGCCATCGAAGAGCTCGCGTGGGGCTCGAAGTTATCGGAGCTCGACATCGCCCGCGCGGCATTGGAAGCAATGCCCGAGTGTGAAAAACCAGATCCGGGCTATTACCTGATCGCGGCAGGGCGTCGCGCTTTCGAGAAAAAAATCGGATTCCAGGCCCCCGTGCGGAGCTGGCCCGGCCGGTTCAACGCCTCGATCGGCCTCGGCGGCTATATCGGCGCGGTCGCCGCGGTCGCAGCGGCCGTTCTCGCCTTGCCGCTCTTCATTTTGAACCAAGTGCAGGTCGACACCGCCTGGCTGGCCGTGCTCGCGGCCCTCGGCGTGATCCCGGCGATCGATGCCGCCATGGCGCTCGTGAACCGCGCCGTCACGCGAGGCGTAGGCGCGACGATCCTGCCGGGCCTCGCGTTGCGCGAAGGCGTGCCTGCGGAGCTGCGCACGCTGGTCGCCGTGCCGATCCTGCTGACGACGCGCGAGGCGCTCGAAGAGCAGATCGAGCGCCTGGAGATCCACCATCTCGCGAGCCCGGAAGACGAGCTGCATTTCGCCCTGCTCTCGGACTGGACCGACGCCGACGAGGAGAGCATCGAGGGCGATAAAGCGCTCGTCGAGGCGGCGGCCGAAGGCGTCGCCCAGCTGAACCGGCGCCACGGGCCGGCCGCCGGCGGCGAGCGCTTCCTCCTGCTCCACCGCCGCCGCGTGTGGAACGAAGGGCAGCGGCGCTGGATCGGATGGGAGCGCAAGCGCGGCAAGCTCCACGAGCTGAACCGGCTGCTGCGCGGCGCGGTCGATACCACGTTCATCAAGCCCGCCGTGCCGGCCGGCGTGCGCTACGTCATCACCCTCGACGCCGATACGCGCATGCCGCGCGAAGCCGCGCGCCGCCTGATCGGGAAGATGGCGCATCCGCTCAACCGGCCGCGCCTGGATGCCGGCAGCCGGCGCGTCGTCGAAGGCTACGGCGTGCTGCAGCCGCGCGTGGCGCCTTCGCTGCCGGTCGGCCGCGAGGGGTCGCTCTTCCAGCGCATCTTCTCCAGCACGAGCGGCATCGATCCCTACGCGGCGGCGGTCTCGGACGTGTACCAGGATCTTCTCGGCGAAGGCTCCTTTACCGGCAAGGGCATCTACGACGTGGATGCCTTCGAGGCCGCGCTCGACGGCCGCGTGCCGGAAAGCACGCTTCTCAGCCACGATCTGCTCGAAGGGTCGTTCGCGCGCGCCGGCCTCGCTTCCGATATCGAGGTGGTCGAGGAATTTCCGTCGCGCTACGACGTGGCCGCGGCGCGCCAGCACCGCTGGACGCGCGGCGACTGGCAGTTGCTGCCGTGGATTCTCGGCCCGGCGATGCCGGCACTCGGGCGCTGGAAGATGCTGGACAACCTGCGCCGTTCGCTGTCGGCGCCGGCGAGCCTTGCCGCGCTCGTCGCCGGATGGATGCTGCCGCTGCAGGCGGCGCTCGTCTGGACTGGCTTCGTCGTGTCGACGATCGCGCTCGCGACGCTGCTTCCCGTGCTCTCCGCGATCGTGCCGCGGCGCGCGCGCATCACGCTGCGCAGCCACCTGCGCGCGCTCGCCGCCGACGTCCGGCTTGCATTGTTCCTCACCGGATTGCAGGTCGCGTTCCTCGCGCACCAGGCCTGGCTGATGGCCGATGCGATCGCACGGACGCTCTATCGGCTGCTCGTCAGCCGCCGGCGTCTACTCGACTGGGTCACGGCGGGCCAGGCCACGCTCAGCCGCCGGCTCGACCTTCCCGGGTTCTACCGGCACATGAGCGGCGCTGTCATTCTCGCTGTTTCCACGGTGATTGTTGTTTGGTGGAAAGCCATCGATGCGTGGCCGGTGGCGCTGCCGTTCGTGCTCGCATGGATCGGGTCGCCTGCGATCGCGAGATGGACCAGCCTGTCGCCGCGCGTCGCGGGACGCGTGCCCGTGTCGCCGGACGACGCCCTCGCGCTGCGCCGGGTCGCGCGCCGCACCTGGCGCTACTTCGAGACTTTCGTGACGGCGGCGGACCACTGGCTGCCGCCCGACAATTTCCAGGAGGATCCCAAGCCGGTCCTCGCCCACCGCACTTCGCCCACCAATCTCGGCCTCTACCTCCTTGCCGCGGTGAGCGCGCGCGATTTCGGATGGGCAGGGACCACCGACACCGTCGAGCGCCTGGAAGCGACGCTCGCCACGATGGGCAGGCTCGCGCGCTTCCGCGGCCACTTCTACAACTGGTACGACACGCGCGACCTGCGGCCGCTCGACCCGCAATACGTCTCGTCGGTCGACAGCGGCAATCTCGCCGGACACCTGATCGCGCTCGCCAATGCGTGCCGCGAGTGGATCGGCGCGCCTGCGTCTGGTGCCGAGTGCCTCGCCGGCATCGAAGATGCGCTCGACCTCACGCGCGCAGCGCTGCGCGAGCTTCCCGGCGACCGGCGCACGCAGACGATCGCGCGCGATCAGCTCGAAGCCGCGCTCGACGCGCTCGCCGCCGCGCTCGGCCAGGGCCTCGCCGGGGTCGCGACCGGCGCCGGGCCCCACGCCGCGACGATGGTCGACATCGCCCGGGCGCTCGCCAACGAGCGCGGCGACGAGGCCGGCGCCGAAATGCTGTTCTGGGCCGAGGCCGCGCGGCGCTCGATCGAGAGCCACCGCCGCGACCTCGCGCAGGCGGGAGACGGGGCGCTCGAGCGGCGTCTTGCGGCGATCGAAGAGAGCGCGCGGTCCCTGGCGGGCGAAATGGACTTCGGCTTCCTGCTCGACCGCGAGCGCCGGCTGCTGTCCATTGGGTATCGCGTGGCCGACGGCCAGCTCGACCCGAGCTGCTACGACCTGCTCGCCTCCGAGGCGCGCCTTGCGAGCTTCGTGGCGATCGCCAAGGGCGACGTCGCGTCGCGGCACTGGTTCCGGCTCGGGCGCGCCGTCACCCCGATCGGCCCTGGCGCGGCGCTCATCTCCTGGTCGGGATCGATGTTCGAGTACCTGATGCCCTCGCTCGTCATGCGCGCGCCGGCCGGCAGCCTCCTCGAGCAGACTGCCCGCCTGGTGGTGCGCCGGCAGATCGCCTACGGCGCCGAGCTCGACGTGCCCTGGGGCGTCTCGGAGTCGGCCTACAACGTGCGCGACCTCGAGCTGACCTACCAGTATTCGAACTTCGGCATTCCGGGCCTGGGCCTGAAGCGCGGGCTGGGCGAGAACGCCGTCATCGCGCCTTACGCGACGGCGCTCGCGGCGATGGTCGACCCGGCCGCCGCTGCGCGCAATTTCGCCCGGCTCGCTGGCGCGGGCGCGCTCGGGCGCTACGGCTTCTATGAGGCGCTCGACTACACGCCGGCACGCCTTCCCGAGGGGAAGAAGGTCGCGATGGTGCGCGCCTTCATGGCCCACCACCAGGGCATGACCGTGGTGGCGATCGCCAACGCGCTGCTGGACGGCAGGATGCGCGCGCGCTTTCACGCCGAGCCGATCGTCCAGGCGACCGATCTCCTGCTGCAGGAGCGCACGCCGCGCGACGTGGCGGTGGCGCATCCCAGGGCCGAGGAAGTGAAGACCGCGGCCACGGTGCGCGAGCTCGATCTTCCCGCGGTGCGACGCATCCGCTCGCCGCACGACGCCACGCCGCAGGCGCACCTCCTGTCGAACGGCCGGTACACGGTGATGCTGACCGCGGCCGGCTCCGGGTACAGCCGCTGGGGCGATGTCGCGATCACGCGCTGGCGCGAAGACGCCACCCGCGACGACTGGGGCAGCTACGTGTTCCTGCGCGACGTGCGCAGCGGCGCGGTGTGGTCCGCGGGCTACCAGCCGAGCGGCGTCGAGCCCGAGCGCTACGACGTCATGTTCACCGAGGACCGCGCCGAGCTCGTGCGGCACGACGGCACGCTCACCACGATCCTCGATGTGGTGGTTTCGCCGGCCGACAACGCCGAAGTGCGCCGCGTGTCGGTCTCGAACGGCGGCAGCCGCGCGCGCGAGATCGACCTCACCTCCTACGCCGAGCTCGCGCTCGCGCCGCCGGCGGCCGATGCCGCGCACCCGGTGTTCTCCAAGCTCTTCGTGCAGACCGAATATCACGCGAAAGCCGGCGCCATCCTGGCCACGCGGCGGCGCCGCTCCCCCGGCGAGCCCGAGATCTGGGCGGCGCATCTCGCCGTGGTCGAAGGCGAGGCGGTGGGCGAGCCACAGATCGAGACCGACCGCGCCCGCTTCCTCGGCCGCGGCCGCGAGATCCGCACGCCGATGGCCGTGGTGGATGGCCTGCCGCTCTCCAACACCGCGGGCGCGGTGCTCGATCCGGTTTTCGCGCTGCGCCGACGCGTGCGCATCCTGCCGGGCCGCACGGTGCGCGTCGCCTTCTGGACGCTGGTCGCGTCCTCGCGCGACGACGTGCTGGATCTCGCCGACAAGCACCAGGATGCCAACGCCTTCGAGCGCGCGGCCACGCTGGCGTGGACCCAGGCGCAGGTGCAGCTCGCGCATCTGGGCGTTGAGCCCGACCAGGCGAGCCTGTTCCAGCGTCTCGCCGGCCACGCGCTCTACGCCGACCCCTCGCTGCGGCCCGCGCCCGATACCCTGCGCCGCGGCGGCGGCGCCGCGCCGGCGCTGTGGGCGCAGGGCATCTCGGGCGACCTGCCGATCATCCTGGTGCGCATCGACGCCGTCGAGGACATCGCGCTCGTGCGCCAGATGCTGCGGGCCCACGAGTACTGGCGAATGAAGCAGCTCGCGGTCGATCTCGTGATCCTGAACGAGCGCGGGTCGTCCTACATCCAGGACCTGCAGATCGCCCTGGAGACGCAGGTGCGCACCAGCCAGTCGCGGCCGCAGGTCGGCGCAGACGTGGCACGCGGCTCGGTGTTCGTGCTGCGCTCCGATCTCATCTCGACCGAGACGCGCGGCCTGCTTCTCTCCGTGGCCCGCGCGGTGCTCGCCGGTCGCCGCGGCCCGCTCGCGGAGCAGCTCGAGCGCCTCCAGGCCGAAGCCGACGCGCCGCCGGCGCGGCGCCGGCCGAAGGCGCAACCCGTGCAAGGCCTTGCGGCCGCGCCGACGCTCGAGTTCTTCAACGGGCTCGGCGGGTTCGCCGCGGACGGGCGCGAATACGTGACGATCCTCGAAGCCGGGCGCTGGCTGCCGGCGCCGTGGATCAACGTCATCGCCAATGCCGCGTTCGGCTTCCAGGCCGGCGTCGAAGGCAGCGGCTATACCTGGTCGCTCGGCAGCCGCGAGAACCAGCTCACCCCCTGGTCGAACGACCCCGTGACCGACCGCCCGGGCGAGGTGCTCTATGTGCGCGACGAGGCGAGCGGCGAGCTCTGGGGGCCCACCGCGCTGCCGATCCGCAGCGAGTCGGCGCCCTACGTCGCCACGCACGGCCAGGGCTACAGCCGCTTCGAGCACCGCGCGCACGGCGTCGCGCTCGAGCTCGTCCAGTACGTGCCGCTCGAGGATCCGATCAAGATCTCGCGGCTCACCCTGCGCAATACGTCGGAGCGCACGCGCCGGCTTTCGGTCACCGCCTATGTGGAGTGGGTGCTCGGCCCTTCACGTGCCGCCTCGGCGCTCTCGATCGTGACCGAGATCGACCCGCGCACCGGCGCGCTGCTCGCGCGCAACCCGTGGAACCTGGCGTTCGGCTCGCGGGTCGCCTTTGCCGATCTCGGCGGGCGCCAGACCGCCTGGACCGGCGACCGGCGCGAATTCCTGGGCAGACACGGCACCCTCGACAGCCCGGCCGCGCTCGCCGAAGAGGCGCCGCCGCTCTCGAAGCGGACCGGCGCCGGCCTCGATGCCTGCGGCGCGCTGCAGGCGCCGGTCGTGCTCGAGCCGGGCGGCACGGCCGAGATCGTGTTCTTCCTCGGCGAGGCGGCGAGCGAGGCCGAAGCGCAAACACTCATCGAGCGCTACCGGGCGAGCGATCTGGATGCGGTCCTGCGCGAGGTGGCTGGTTTTTGGGACGAGGTTCTCGGCGCAATCCAGGTGAAAACGCCCGACCGCGCGATGGATGTGATGCTCAACCGCTGGATGCTCTACCAGACGCTCGCCTGCCGAGTGTGGGCGCGCGCAGCGTTCTACCAGGCGAGCGGCGCCTACGGCTTCCGCGACCAGCTCCAGGACGGCATGGCGCTCGCTCTGTCGCGGCCGGCGCTGACGCGCGAGCACCTCCTGCGCGCCGCGGCGCGGCAGTTCGTCGAGGGCGATGTCCAGCACTGGTGGCTGCCGCCGACCGGCCAGGGCGTGCGCACGCGCATCTCGGATGATCGGGTCTGGCTCGCCTGCGCCGCCGCGCACTACGTCGCGACGAGCGGCGATGGCGCAGTGCTCGACGAGCGCGTCGCCTTCCTCGAAGGCCAGAAGCTCGCGCCGGGCGAGCACGACGCCTACTTCCAGCCCGTGCTCGCCGAGGAGCGCGCCTCGCTCTACGAGCACTGCGCGCGCGGCCTCGACCAGAGCCTCGCCGTGGGCGCGCACGGCCTGCCGCTCATCGGCACCGGCGACTGGAACGACGGCATGAACCGCGTCGGCGAGCAGGGAAAAGGCGAGAGCGTCTGGCTCGGCTGGTTCCTCCACGCGACCCTCGCCGCCTTCGCGCCGCTTGCAACAGCACGCGGCGACGATGCGCGCGCCGCAAGCTGGCTTTCGCACGCCGCCGCGCTGAAAGAATCGCTCGAGCGCGACGGCTGGGACGGCAACTGGTACCGGCGCGGCTACTTCGACGACGGTACCCCGCTCGGCGCCGCCGCGAGCGACGAATGCCGCATCGACTCCATCGCCCAGTCCTGGGCCGTCCTCTCCGGCGCCGCCGACCCGGCGCGCGCCCGGCACGCCATGGCCGCGGTCGCCGAGCACCTCATCCGCCCCGCTGACGGCCTCGCCCTCCTCTTCACCCCGCCCTTCGACCGCACCCCGCTCGATCCCGGCTACATCAAGGGCTACCCGCCCGGCATCCGCGAAAACGGCGGCCAGTACACCCACGCCGCCGCCTGGTCCGTCATCGCCTTCGCCGCCCTCGGCCAGGGCGACATGGCCGGCGCCCTCTTCTCCCTCTTGAATCCCATCAACCACGCCGCCACGCGCGCGGACGTCCAGCGCTACAAGGTAGAGCCCTACGTCGTCGCTGCCGACATCTATTCCGTCCCCCCACATCTGGGCCGCGGCGGATGGACCTGGTACACCGGCTCCGCCGGATGGCTCTACCGCGCCGGCATCGAATCCATCCTCGGCTTCCGCCTCCAGGGCGCTTCCCTCCTCCTCGACCCCTGCATCCCCACCTCCTGGCCTCGCTTCGAGCTCACCTACAAACACCGCTCCGCCCGCTACCACATCACCGTCGAGAATCCGCGCGGCGTCAGCCGCAGCATCTCAAGCATCACCCTCGACGGCAGCGCACTTCCTTCCGGTCCGGCCCGCGTCCCCCTCGTAGATGACGGCGCAACCCACAACGTGAGCGTGATCCTTGGGTAGAGCGCTCGCGCTGGCCGCAATGGCCGAGGATAGGAAATTCCTTCGCGTCCGTTCCGCGAAATGCGCGCGGTTGCGGCGTGTCCGGGTTCGGTGAGCGGTGCTTCTCGCTATGATCGAGCCTGGCCGAGGCTGCGAGTCCAGCGCACAAGCGGCCTTATGGCAAACAAGCGCTACAAGCGGGCGGTGCAGACGGGCGGCGTCAACCCCCAGAGGGGATTCGAAGAACACCGACGAGGTCACGGGCGGGCTACGACTTTGCGCCCCGCACCCTTTCCTGGATAAATCCGGCGATTCGCGCCCGGGTAGGCATAGCCATTAATGAAGACTCGGCGGGCGTGTTTAGAACGATTGGGCTTGCTTCCGTGAACCGTGTAAGGGCCTAGCAGAAGCACCGAGCCTTGCTCCATCAACACGGGCTGCGCCCGCCCGTCGAAGAGCGCATCCAGCGGAGAAGGGTTTTGCTTCAAATATTGATGGCCCTGGCGGCCGCTGCCCGGAACCACCATGAGAGGCCCGTTTTCCGCGTTCATGACGTCGACCGCCATGAGCGTCTGCACAAAACTGCCGCGGCCATTCACGTCCGTCCACTGGTCGGTCCCGTAGCGGCGATGGTCGCTATCCTGATGCCACCCGAATCCCACCCCGTCGGCCGGCAGTTTGTAGTGGGCCTGGCAGATGAGCTGCTCCATTTCGTTGCTTCCCAGGAGTTGGCTCGACGGGAACGTGAGCCGCGCGTCCTCGCCGTACTTCAGAAGGACCGGCTCGGCCGCTCCACACCAGACAATGCGATCGATGCGGTGGTCATTAACGACGAAGTAAGAGCCTTTGATCATTCGGGGCCGGGTCAATTTAATCGCCGTGTCGCGGAGGCGGTCAAAAGCCTTGCCGATTTCCAGGATTTCAGCGTCGCGAAAGACTCCAGGCAGGACGACATAGCCTGCGTCGTAAAACTCTTCTATCTGAGATTTTTTCAGGCGAAGCATGAAGTATGGGAAAAGTCCACCGGATTGTGCGTGTAGACGAGCCGCGCCCGAACCGCGGATAGGATCGCGCTCAAGTCGGACGCCAGCGCAGGATAAGCGGACATGGCTGGCGCCATTTAGCGGCGAAATCTTGCGATTTCCGCGAGAAGGCCTTCAATGACGGTCGCCTGAGCGTTGTCCGCGTCGATGAGAACTGCCAATCGAAGGCTCCGCTCTTCGGATTCGACTTTTTCAATTAATCGCGTAGATGCCACGATCACTCCACTTTTCTAACCGCCAAAGCCCAATGGCGCACCGCTTACGGCGCGCCACTGCGCTAGGTTTGGTGAATCCGCTCGCCTTGCGCCTCTACTAAACGTGCGCCCTTACGCGCCAGGCTCCCGTTAGGTTGAAGGGAGCGGAAGTCTGGACTGTCAGCAGACGAGCGAGAACCGACCCAAGCGGGACATTCTTCAAACGCCCCTTTTACCCTGGCCTGCGGCCGGGCAGCGTAGGCGGGAGGGGCTTCTTTGGTTGCTTTGGCTTCTTCTTCTCGCGGTTGCTGCGTTGCTGACCCTTAGGCATGTTGGCCTCCGACGGAAAACTGCACAGAAGTAAGCAATCAAGTCCTCACACAGACTGCCGCGTAGAGCAATGCCGGCAGGTAGGCGATGCCCCACCATAGCACCAGGCCAGCGACGATGTGAATCTGCCCGCCGAACGTCAGCAGCGAATGTAGCGGTACATCGAACGCCCCGAATGCAAGGATGGCGACCAGCGCGCCGACGGGTAGATAGGCCAAAGTTGTGACAATCGCGGCCATCAAGGCCACCGTGTATGCCGTGACCATTGTGGTTTTTGGAACTGCCAAGTAAAAAGCCCGGTCGTCCCGGGCTTCTTTCGTAGTTTGGGTGGCGGAGCGATCCGCTGCCAACTAAATCATCCTGATGTTCGTGGCTGCCGGGCCTTTCGCGCCATCAACGGCGTCGAAGCTGACCTTCTGCGCTTCCTTCAGCGACTTATAGCCGTCCATCTGGATGTTGCTGTGATGGGCGAAGAGCTCCTTGCCGCCGTCATCCGGCGTGATGAACCCGAAGCCCTTGGAGTCATTGAACCACTTCACGGTGCCTGTAGACATAGTGTTATTCCAATCTTGAACTGAAAGTGCGCGACAGCGCCGAAGCCGCGCTTCCGGGTGAGATATTCAAGGGAATTTCACTGCCACGACAGGCGCCGCTTGGAGGCGGCGAAGAAGGGACCGCTGATTCATGCTTGAAATCCTACGCGCTCAATGTAGCACAGTAATCGCATGCGCGTATTAGTCCCGCGGCGACTTCACGCCGGTTTGCGCCAGACGCTCGCGAGCCAGGGCTGCTGTGCGCGCGGCAAGCCGGCAGGGCGGTAATAGTGAGTCAGCTCGACGAACCCGGCGGCCGACAGGTAGCGGCGCCAGTTCTCGAGATCGTGATAGACGCCGTAACGTCCGCGGTTCCAGCCTTCCTCGTTATGGCCATGCGGGTTCGAGGCGAACAGCACGCCGCGCGGCTTCAGGGTGGCGTGAAGTTGCAGCAGGACGCGCGGCAGCTCCTGGCTGGGGACATGAAACAGCGCCGCATTGGCGAATACACCGTCGAAACGGCGCTCCGGCAGATCGAGCTTGAGGAAATCCTGCTGCCATACTTCGCCGCAGCCGTGGGCGCGCGCCATGGCGGCCAGGCGCGCGGCACCTTCCAGGCCTACCGCGATGTGACCGAGCTCGGCGAACGCCTTGAGGTCGCGCCCCGGCCCGCAACCGAAATCGAGGATCGCGAACGGCGGGTCGCCCTCGATGGCTCGCAGCAGCGCGTCGATGTTCTGGCTGACGTCGTGATCGCGCGTGCCTTCCCAGAAATCTTCGGCACGCTGGTTGTAGTGCTCCAGCGTGAGACCGGCGATTTTTTCCAGGTCCAAACCACTTGCCCTGTAGGGTTCCTTGCCCTGATTCAACGGTCTTCCGCGTCGCGCATGTCTTGTTCCAGCAACGCTCCGCGCCCTCGATCGGTAATTGCGAGACCGCTGGGACCGTTTGGCGTTACGAAGCCGAACGTGCGAAGCTTACCCGCGATTTCCATTGGCACTGGCGGCGGATCCCGTTTCGCGTCCGTAGCGTCCCGGGTCTTGCGCAACCAGTCGAAATCCTTCGGTGTCAGGTTCGGATGCATGGCTCTCCTCGTTTTCCATCGGATCGAATGACCAAAGAGCTCTCGACGGCAAAATTCATCGCCCTGCTTTCGCTGCGCGTCGATTTGGGAAAACCGAGGCAAATTCCGGACCCTCTGCCGAAGGCGAAGGACATCGTGATCTCCGACTGGCCGCGAAAAAATGCCCAGCTGCTGCTTCGCCTGATTCGAGCGCTTGCCGGGAAGGACGAGGTCTTCTCGTTAAGGGACGTCGACGGGATGAGCCACGAAACCTTGAGCGTGGCCCTCGCCTTGACGGTGGCCGGGATCCACGGCTCCTACAGCAAAAGCCAGTGGCAGGCGTCGGCCCGGTCAACCGAGAAGGCGGTCCGGCGTCTGGAAAAGCGCTAGCGTCGAAGGACATTGCCATGACCACGGTCAGCGTGTTCGGCGGCACGGGGTTCCTCGGCCGGCAGATCGTGCGGCGGCTCGCCGCCGAAGGCGCGACGCTGCGCATCGCAGTCCGGTCTCCCGATCGGGCGCGCAGCGTCCTGCGAGCGGCTGAGATGGAGCGCGTCACGGTCGTCCGCACCGACGTGCGCGACCAGGCCTCGGTCGCCGCCGCCGTCGCCGGGGTCGATGCCGTCGTCAACGCCGTCTCCGCCTATGTCGAGAAGCCCGGCCTGACGTTCGAGTCGGTGCATGAGCACGGCGCCAAGACGGTCGCAGAGGAGGCCGCGGCTGCCGGCGTCGCGCGGCTCGTGCTCGTGTCCGGGATCGGCGCCGATCCGCAGTCGAGATCTCCTTACATCCGGGCGCGCGGGCGCGGCGAGCTCGCAGTCAGACAGGCGTTCCCGAGCGCGACGATTGTCCGGCCGAGCGCGATGTTCGGTCCGGGCGACGCTCTGTTCGGCACGCTCGCCGACATCGTCCGCCTGCTCCCCGTCGTGCCGCTGATCGGCGGTGGCCGCACCCGCCTGCAACCCGTTTACGTGGAGGACGTGGCAGAGGCCATCGTTCGCACGCTTGCCGACCGCGGGACCGCCGGCCAGACCTATGAGCTCGCCGGCCCTGGCGTGTACACGCTGCGCGAGTTGGTCAGCTACACGCTAAATCTCATCGATAAACGACGGTTGCTCTTGCCGCTGCCCTTCGCCATCGCCGAGATCCAGGCGCGGCTGTTCGAGTTTCTGCCGAGCCCGCCGCTTACGACCAGCCAGGTCGATCTGCTCAGGGAGGACAACGTGGCAAGCGGGACCCTCCCGGGTTTCCGCGAGCTCGACATCCGGCCGAAGGCGGTGGAGGACATCGTGCCGGCCTATATCGGCCGGCGGCGTGCGCCCGGGGCGGGTTAAAGGCTCTGCATGCCGGAAAATGATCCTCGTCTTGCGCTTGTCGAGCGGTTTTTCCGCGGCACGGGCGACACGTATGACATCGTGGTCAACGTCGCAACCTTCGGGATCGATCGGCTTTGGAAGCGGCGCATTGTCCGCCAGATCCCGGCCGGGGCCGGCCGGATTCTCGACCTCGCCTGCGGCACCGGGATCTCCACGATGGCGATCGCGCGGCGCTTCCCGAATAGCCGCATCGTC